>PLFY01000204.1:393-25245 GCA_003138365.1 Acidobacteriaceae bacterium | reverse complement strand
ATCGACGCGGTCAACGCGCTGGTGGCAGACGCGGGGTTGCTGGTCAAGGCGGCGGTGGACGGGAAGCTGGCCACCCGCGCTGACGCTTCCAAGCATCAGGGCGACTTCCGCAAGATCGTGCAGGGCGTGGACGACACGCTGGACGCGGTCATCGGCCCATTGAATGTGTCCGCCAACTATGTGGACCGGATCAGCCGGGGCGATATTCCGGCCAAGATCACCGACACCTACAACGGCGACTTCAACACCATCAAGAACAACCTGAACGCGCTGGTCACAGCCATGAACGACATCACCGCGGCGGCCGAGGAGGTGGCGAACGGCAACCTGACGGTGGAGCTGCATGATCGCTCCGCGCAGGACAAGCTGATGCAGGCGCTGGCGGCGATGGTCGGCGGGCTGACGCGGACGGTCTCCGACATACGGGGAATTGCCGGGGAGGTGGCGGCTGCCAGCCAGTCCATCTCGACGGCGTCGATCCAGGTCTCGAAGGGCGCCAGCGCGCAGGCGGCGGCGGCCGAGGAGGCATCTTCCTCGATGGAGGAGATGGTCAGTAACATCAAGCAGAACGCCGACAACGCCTCGCAGACTGACAAGATCGCCAACAAGAGCGCCAAGGACGCGCAGGAGAGCGGCAAGTCGGTTCTGGAGGCAGTATCCGCGATGAAGGAGATCGCCAACAAGATCTCGATCATCGAGGAGATTGCCCGCCAGACCAACCTGCTGGCGTTGAACGCGGCGATTGAGGCGGCGCGCGCCGGCGAGCATGGCAAGGGCTTTGCCGTGGTGGCTGCCGAAGTGCGCAAGCTCGCCGAGCGCAGCCAGAAGGCGGCGGCGGAGATCAATCAACTCTCCTCGACGACGCTCAGGGTCTCGGAGAAGTCCGGCGAGATGCTGGACAAACTGGTGCCCGACATTCAGCGCACGGCGGAGCTGGTGCAGGAGATATCCGCTGCAAGCAAGGAACAGGATACCGGCGCCGAGCAGATCAACAAGGCGCTGCAGCAACTGGAGAAGGTGATCCAGCAGAATGCCTCCGCCTCCGAGGAGATGGCTTCGACGACCGAGGAGTTGACCGGCCAGTCCGATCAACTGGTCAGCGCGCTGGGCTTCTTCCACACCGGAGACGAGAACGGCGGAGGACGAAAGAACGGGGGGGCAAAGGCGGTGAGATCCGCTCATGCCGCCCCGGCGCGGACCGCGAATCCCGCGGGGCACGCCTCATCCGGCGCCAAGGCCGCGGGCGGAGTCAATCTCCGGCTCAANNCGGGCGGACTTGAGAGAGCGGTTCTTCGCGTTGGGGAACCGCTCCAGTCTTCACGAGTGAGAGAGGAGTTGCAACATGAGCGTTAGCGAAATCACGGAGACCCGGCAGTACCTCACCTTCAAGCTCGGCAACGAGATCTTCGCCACCGATGTGGCGAAGGTAAGAGAGGTGCTTGACCTGACCACCATCACTCAAATCCCCCGCACGCCGGATTTCATGGCCGGGGTAATCAACCTGCGGGGCAGCGTGGTCCCGGTCGTCGATCTCAGGCTTTGCTTCGAGATGTCGAAGACCGAGAGCACGCGCAACACCTGCATTGTCGTCGTCGAGGTGCTGCTGGACAACGAATCGACCGTGATCGGCGCACTGACCGATTCGGTCGAGGAGGTGATCGACCTGGAGCCGGAGCAGATTCAGCCGGCGCCGCGGATCGGAACCCAGATACGAACCGACTTCATCAAGGGGATGGGGAAGCGCGACACGCAGTTCATCATGATTCTGGACATCGATCGCGTCTTCTCGGCGGAGGAACTTTCCGTGGTCCGCGGACAGGAAGCCGGCAAGCCGGAAGCCGCCAAGCAAGTTGTGGGCACGCAGCCTGCGGATAAGCAGCAGGCTGCGGACAAGCAGCTTGTGGGAGCGGCCGCGTAAGGGAGGGAATGGGGCGGGTAACACCGCCCCGTTCACACGATGAGTGTTCACGACGAAACGATTTCCGGAAGAGATTATGCGCGTCTCTGCGAGTTGATTTACGCGCAGGCGGGCATAGCCCTGGGCAAAGAACGAAAGACCATGCTCGAGGTGCGCATCAAGCGGCGCCTGAAGGTTCTCGAGCTTCATTCCTACAGCGAGTACTGCGACTATCTCTTCGGGCATGAGGGGCTGAAGGATGAGATCGTCCATCTGATCGACGTGGTGACGACCAACAAGACCGACTTCTTTCGCGAGTCGGGGCACTTCGATTTTCTGGCGGAGAAGGCGCTTCCTGAGCTGATGGAGCGCATCGCCGGACGGCAGTTTCTGATCTGGAGCGCGGGCTGTTCGACGGGCGAGGAGCCGTACACAATGGCCATCGTGCTCAGCGAGTACGCGCTGACCCATCCCGGTTTTCGCTTTCGCATTCTGGCCACCGATATCTCCAACCCCGTTTTGGCCAAAGCCGAGCTGGGCGTTTATACCGACGACATTGTGGCGCCGGTGGCGCCTCTGCTGCGGCGCAAGTACTTCATGCGCAGCCGCGCGCCCGGCACCGCGCAGCAGCGAGTGGTACCGGAGTTGCGGCGGCTGATCGAGTTTCGCCGCCTGAACTTCATGGATGCCGATTATGGCGTGAGCGAGAAGGCCGACGCGATCTTCTGCCGCAACGTGATCATCTACTTCGACCGCGCGACGCAGGAGCGCATTCTCCAGAAGCTTGCCAATTGTCTGTTACCGGGCGGGTATATGTTTGTCGGCCACGCCGAAACACTGCACGATATGAATCTGCCGCTCACGCCAGTCGCTCCCGCGCTTTACAGGAGGATCGATGGCCGCGTCTGACCAAGTGGCGAATGAAGTGTTGCCTGAGATCTACGTGCAGCCGGGCGAGTCGCGCCTGGTCCTCGAGTCGGCGATTCTGCGTACTTTGCTCGGCTCCTGTGTCGGCATTGCGTTCCGGATTCCGCGGCTGGGAGTGGGCGCGCTCTGCCATCCCATGCTGCCGCGCTGTCCGGCAAAGTCGGCCGCGATTTTGAGCCGTTCCGCTGGCAGCCGTTATGTGGACTTCGCCATTCGCGATCTGGCCCGGCAATTTGACGCGTTGGGCGCGCGCCGCAACGAGGTCGAGGTGAAGCTATTCGGCGGCGGAGATGTGTTGTTGACCGCCAAGGATGCGGCGCGGCCCACGGTGGGCAGGCTGAATATCGAGGTCGCGATGAATGTACTCGAAGAGGAAGGATTTGCTGTCTCCGCCTCTTCTTTGGGAGGCCAGCGTGGCGTCAACATTCGCTTCAATACACAGACGGGAGAAGTGCTCTTGCAGCGGCACTCGTGAAATGGGATACGCAGAGCCACAACAGGCGGGCGAGCTGATACCGCCCAAGAGAACGCGAAAGAATGCAACGAGGTCCGGCTCATGAGTCAACAGAAAATTCGCGTTTTGGTCGTGGACGACTCCGCGGTGGTTCGCCAGACGCTGCGCGAGGTGCTCGAGTCCGACCCGGAGATCGAGGTCATCGCCACGGCCGGCGATCCCTTCGTGGCGGCGGAGCGGATTGCCGAGCAGGTGCCCGACGTCATCACGCTGGACATCGAAATGCCGCGCATGGACGGGCTTACCTTCCTCAAGAAGCTGATGAGCCAGCATCCGATTCCGGTGGTGATCTGTTCGAGTTTAGCCGAGGAGGGCGCGCAGAGCACGTTGAAGGCGCTGGAGTACGGCGCGGTGGACATCATCACCAAGCCGAAGATGGGCACCAAGCAGTTTCTTGAAGACTCGCGCATCGAAATCTGCAATGCGGTAAAGGCAGCGGCTGGCGCAAGGCTGCGCAACCTCACGCCCAGCCACACGGTCGAACCCAAGCTGAACGCCGACTGCATTCTCTCGCAAGCCACCCACGCCATGGCCGAGACCACGGAGAAGGTGGTGGCGATCGGCGCATCGACCGGCGGCACCGAGGCGCTGAAGGCGGTGCTCGAAGCGCTGCCTGCCGATACTCCTGGCATCGTGATTGTGCAGCACATGCCGGAGCTGTTTACGCGCGCCTTCGCGCAACGGCTCGACGGCCTCTGCGCCATCTCCGTCAAGGAGGCAGAGACCAATGACACGGTGATTCGCGGACGTGCGCTGATTGCGCCGGGAAACCATCACATGTTGCTCAAGCGCAGCGGGGCACGCTATTACGTGGAGATCAAGGACGGACCGCTGGTCTGCCGCCATCGACCCTCGGTCGATGTGCTCTTCCGTTCCGCGGCCCGCTATGCCGGAAGGAACGCGCTGGGTGTCATCCTCACCGGGATGGGCGACGACGGCGCTCGCGGAATGCTGGAGATGAAGCAGGCCGGCGCGGTGACCATCGCCCAGGACGAGGCCACGTGCGTGGTCTTTGGAATGCCCAAGGAGGCCATAAAGCTGGGCGGCGCAGACAAGATTTTGCCGTTGCAGGCGGTGGCCAGGGCAATTCTTTAGAAACTATCTGGTGCGAAAGGGGGGACTCGAACCCCCATGGATTGCTCCGCCAGATCCTAAGTCTGGTGCGTCTGCCAATTCCGCCACTTTCGCATGAACAACTTACGGACGATCTCCCGAAGCGGTGGCACTTTCAGTGGCACTTTGCTTCCGGCGAATACTCCCACCCCTGGCACCCTTCACTGGGCGCTCGAATGCGCGTTGCCGGTGATCGGGAGCAAGATGGCCCTATCGCATCTTCATCTGGCTCGTCCGTGACCCATGAGTTGACTGACGGTGCGCAAATCGACTCCGGCCATCACAAGTCTAGAGGCCAGAGTACGCCGGTTGCAATCCCA
Organism: Acidobacteriaceae bacterium; assembly: GCA_003138365.1. Lineage (GTDB taxonomy): Bacteria > Acidobacteriota > Terriglobia > Terriglobales > Acidobacteriaceae > Telmatobacter. The sequence goes on along the minus strand of PLFY01000204.1, from coordinate 20,474 downwards.
GACGCGTCTTTGACTCGATCCGCCCCGATCAGAATGACAATTCATCAAAGACCGGCCGCAACGACGGAGCTCTCAGCGGAAGAAACTGAACCCCTTCTTCTTCTCCGGAATATTGGATTTTCCGCAGGCGGCTTTGACCATTTGGCGGATCGCCCGTGAGATAGTCGAGTCTTCAAGCGCCAGTGGAGTGGCGGTGTTCTGCATCTTGCGCACGGCGGCGTAGTTGTTGGGGATTCTCCACTGGGCCGGCCTGGTGAGCGCCTTCACAACTTGCGCATCGGGGATTCCCTGCGAGCCAGCCTCATATCGGTTGATGACGACTTCGAGTTTGGGGCTGCCCTCATGGGAGAACTGTGCGATGAGGCGATTTGCGTTGCGCAGTTCGGGAATGCCAACCTGCGTAATGAGGTAAATTGTGGAGAATTGATTGAAGAGAGCGGTTCGCTGCAGGTCGAGTCTCAATCCGGCATCGACCACGACGTAATCGAATCCCTGACGCGCGACGGCCAGCAGCCGGTCGACGGCCTCGTTGGAGGCTTCGTAGGGAGTCAATTCAGTGGGCGCCGCGAGTACAGACAACCAGGCGCTATAGCGGACGAGCATGGTGGAGAGAAGACTCGGATCAAGCCGAATGGAGTTCTGAAGGGCGTCCACAGCCGAGTATTGAGCTTTGATTCCGAGATTGATTGCAGCGTCTCCAAGGGGGAGATTGAGATCGATCAAGAGCGTATTCTTTGCGGACTCCTGGGCCAGCGAAACCGCAAAATTACAGGCCAGCGTGGTAACTCCAGCGCCGCCTTTGGCACCGAGAAATACGAATAGATCACCGTCCGCTTTTTGCAGTGCCTGCGTAACTGGACGGCGAGCCAAGGTCCGATCCAGTGCCTCGGCCATAGCGCCGCGGGTGAAGGGCAGACGGAGAAACTCGCGAACGCCGGCACGCATGCAGCGAACGACCAGATCAGGATCGCCCTGCGTCGAATAAACCATGACAATCGCCGATCCCTGGGCACAGACATCCATGACCAGGTCGAGAGCAAACCTGGGATCGCTGTCCAGTTCAACGATGACCACGTCGCAGTTCCGCATCCTCACCCTCGACGCTTCGTCGAGATGGGCAGGATCGGCGATCAATTGCGGGATTGGGTTATTCGGGCATCCAGCGAGAGCCTCGATCACAGCGTTGCGGCGGGGATCATCCGGACCGATTACCGCAATGGACAGCACTCCCGCGCTCGTAAAGGCTCCGGGCATTCTGGGGGGGGTAGACATATAGTCTCCGAAAACCTGGTTCGGAATCTCCTTCTTCGGGGCCGATTCGCTTAAATTGTAGCTCCCCTCAGTGGCATTGAAAGACGAACACTGCATTTGCATCGGGCGGTATGACACCAGTCGATTAACTCGCCGGGGCAGAATCCAGCGCTTCACACTTTTACAACAAAATATGCAAATTTACAGAAATTGGGGGGAGGGGGGTGGGGGAGTTAATTTTCTAGTAAACATCCGACAGGGCCCCGAATTCCCCTCCAGGCGTGATCTGAACCTCCGCTGGGACTATTTGTGCGCCGACGGCGGGTTATTTTGTGCAAGGCGAAGTGGGCTTCCGCAGGAAGCCGACGGAACACAGGGTTGGAGGGGTTGGGCGACAAACTGTTCGGGACTGGCAAGGCGGTCCCGATGAACTCGATGAGCGCTTTGGGCTGTTTGCAACAGCTAAATGCGCCGTGATTATTTCGAGAAGCACTGCGCGAATTGGCGTGATCGATAATCTGGCCCCTTTCCGCAATGTAAGAATGAAGCGAGTACATCGATGAGTTGGAACCACAATGTTCATTACCATAGCTTCGTGATGAGCGAGGTGCCGCCGAACTGCAAACGGGCGCTCGATGTGGGTTGTGGTCGAGGGGTACTGACACACAGACTCGCTCGCTTGTCACAGGAAGTCGTCGGCATCGATGCTGATCCAGGATGCCTTGCTCAAGCACGAATCACCCACGGCGGCCATGCAAACATTACGTTCATCGAGGGTGACTTTCTGACGGAATCGTTTCCCACGGACAGTTTCGACTTCATTGTGGCTGTCGCGACGCTTCATCACCTACCCCTTCGTCGGGCTCTGGAACGATTTCGCGCCCTTCTCCGGCCGGGCGGTGTTCTCGTCATCGTAGGTCTGTACAAAATTGCTAGTCCAATCGACTACGCCTACTCCGCTATTGCCATGCCGATTAGTATGGTATTTCGCTTTCTTCGAGGCGAGGAGGATGTCGGCGCGCCTCTCCAGGACCCAGGAGAAACGCTCACGACCATACGAAATGAATGCGGCTCTGTACTACTAGGTTCGAGTGTTCGCAGAAGGCTCTTCTTTCGCTACAGCCTTGTCTGGCAACGGCCTACGGATAATAGTCGTATTTGACCCGCAGAAGACTGCGATGTGACCAGAAAGAACTCTCGATCAACGCACCATCGCCGATGCACTCAGCGAACCGCAAAGTAGAAATTCCGGCTCCCAGGGTTGCGGTCGGATCGCAGGCTAGCCGGACTTTATGGGGCCGTTGATCAAAACAGACTCTCTGTTGAACTGAGCCGGCCAAGGAGCGAGGTTGCGCTGTGCGCACACCACCTTCATAGGTGATTTGCAGCACAGACCGGGCCGGGCCGGCGCGCCAACCATGGACCGGATGAGTGCTCGCCGGAATGCTTGCATCGCTCCGCAGGTCGGCACTCTCCGGATTTGAGCCCAGTTCCAGGGAGATGCCGATGCTCTCGCGCAGCAAAGCCGGTCTTCTGACGCGGCGGCAGGTTGTGGCCGCCGGGGCCTTGGGTTGCGCGGCCATGGCCATCGGCTGCGCCCCCGGCAAGCAGGGAGATTGGGAGTTCCTGAGCGTAGACCAGGCTGGGACGCTGGCGGCCATCTGCGATCAGATTGTCCCCGCGGATGAATTTCCCAGTGCCTCTCAAGCTGGAGTGCTCACCTACATCGATCGTCAACTCATGCGCCACTACCGGCGCCATCAGGACGCATACCGGGACGGTTTGGAACAGGCTCAGGCGGTGAGCCGGAAGCGATTCGGCCAGGAGCTGAGCGCCCTCTCGCAACGCCAGCAGCTTGAGGTTGTCAGCGGCCTCTGGCAGCAAAACCGGCGATTCTTTGAGTTGGTGCGCAACCACACCCTTGAGGGTTACTACGGCTCGCCGCGCCACGGAGGCAATCGCGACGCCGTGAGTTGGCGGATGCTGGGGCTGGCTGAGCCGCCGGTTCTGGGCCGCGCGCAATACAACCTAGAAAGAAACAAAAACGCAAGCTCAACAAAACAAGACGTCGTCATGGAGTTCTACGGACTCCCACCCATCGGACAAAAACAAAGACGTCCGATGGATGGGGCACAGTTTCATCCCCCGTGGGTCGGCGAGGCCGGTGGGGAACTGAAAAAGGGTTCGCCTTCATGAAGCGGGTGAATGCGGTCGTTGTGGGAGCCGGCGCCGCGGGCGGCATCGTCGCCAAGGAGCTATCTGTCGCGGGCCTGAGCGTTGTTCTGCTGGAGCGCGGCAAATGGTACACCGCCTACGATTGCCGCAAGGACGATCTGCGCAATCAGCGCACCACCGTGCTGGGCAATGCATTTGGACCTGAAGACGACGGCAATCCGCGCGTTTGGGTGGATGCCGCGGGCGTGCCCCACACCGTGCTGCCCAGCGAGGGGAGCTACCAGAACAACGCAGCCTGCGTGGGGGGCGGAACGCTAAGCTATGGCGCGCAGGCCTGGCGCTATCTGCCGCAGGACTTCCGCATGCGCTCCACCTACGGAGTGCCAACTGGAAGCTCTTTGGAAGACTGGCCCATCTCCTACGACGACCTGGAGCCGTTCTACGAGAAGGCTGAATATGAGATCGGGATCTCGGGCGACTATTCGGGCACGCCATTCCATGGTCCGCGGCGGCATCCTCTGCCTATGCCGCCACTGCCGCCGGGCCGCGAATTCTCCATCCTGGAACCGGCAGCCCGACGCCTCGGCCTTCATCCATTTCACATTCCCATGGCCCGCAACAGCGTTCCCTACAATGGACGCGGGCCGTGCATGCGCTGCCGATGGTGCGTTGGATTCGCCTGCGAAGTGGACGCGAAAAACGGCTCGCAGAACACCGTGATCCCCATCGCGCTCAATACGGGAAATTGTGAACTGCGCACAGAGTGCATGGCGAAGGAGATCCTCACCGACGACCGGGGACGGGCCCGCGGGGTTTCTTACTTCGACGCCAAGGGGAGCTTGCAAGAGCAGCTTTCCGACATTGTCGTCGTCTCCGGTTGCGCCACCGAATCGGCTCGGCTCCTGCTCAATTCCAAGTCCCGCCTGTTTCCAACCGGGCTTGGCAATCGCTACGACCAGGTCGGCCGCAATCTGCAGGGCCACCACTACACCGGCGCCGTGGGCTATTTCGACTTCGACACCTATGACGACGTGGGTCCAGGCGCAAGCATCGCCATCACCGACTACAACCACGGCACTCCCGGCCTGTGCGGCGGAGGCATGTTGGCCAACGAGTTCATTCGCCTGCCCATTCATATGGTTGACCGGATGCCCGCGAACGCGCCGCGCTGGGGCCTTGGACACAAGCAGGCAATGCGCCAATGGCACAAGCGGTCCATTGTGATTATGGGACCCACGCAACAGATTCCCACCGCGAACGGGCGGGTTACGCTCGATCCCACCGTGACAGACAAGTGGGGACTGCCGGTGGTGCGCATCTCGGGCAATGTGCATCCGGTCACCTTCGAAATCGGCGAGATTCAGGCGAAGCGCGCGGAAGCGTGGCTCAAGGAGGCCGGAGCAATCGGTACGTCGCTGATGGCCTACAAGCCCGAAATCGTATCGGCTGGCCAGCATCAAGCCGGCACCTGCCGCATGGGCAACGATCCGCAAGCGTCGGTTGTGAACCGGAACTGCCAGATTCACGACGTCGATAATGTCTTCGTGATCGATTCCAGCGTGCATGTGACCAACGGAGGCTTCAACCCGGTGCTGACCATCATGGCCATCGCCTACCTTGCGTCGGATGCACTGGTCCATCGCTGGAAGGGCACGGGATTCCGGTCATGAAGCAGCTCCTCAAGGCCGCCGCCATCGCCATCGCCTCCTTGGCGATTGTTGTTGGCGGGAGCATCTTCGGCGCGTCGTGGTATTACACATCGCCTAGTGGCAACGGCTGCGCCAAATGCCACGAAATGGCATCGTTTGTCAGCGCAATGCACGGCTCTCCGCACCGCAACGTGGGCTGCATGGATTGCCATGAGGCGAGCCTGGCCACCAAGCTGCGTCACATCCGGGTCCATCTGCAACGCAATTGGCCTGAGGCCATCCGCCTGCGCGATGTGGATGTGCTTGAGATGGTTCCCAACTGCCGGAAATGCCACCAGCAGGAATATGCCACCTGGCATGCCGGCCCGCACAGCGCCACGTACACGCAGATCTTTGCCAACCCGGCGCAAAACTCCCAGCAACACCTGAAGGACGATTGCCTTCGCTGCCACGGCATGCACTTCAACGGCGCAGTCCGCGAGCTGGTCCAGCCGCAGAGCACCAAAGGCCCATGGAAAGTGATTCGCTCAGGCTTTGGCGATCAGCCGGCGATTCCCTGCCAGGCCTGCCACCAGGTGCATCGCGAAGGCGCGCTTGAAGCCAGGCCGCAAGAGCGCATCTCGGTAGCAGGTCAGCCGGTGCACGATTCGCTGGCCTTCTTCGACCGCCGCGAAGGCATGCACTTTGCCGCCACGGCGCTCACCATACCCGAGTTGCACGATGGCGCGCGCACGGTGAAGGTAAGTCAGGACCAGCGCCAGGCTATCTGCTACCAATGCCACGCCCCGCGACAGCCCGAAGCGGGCACGGTGGCCGCGGCCAATGCCTGGGGACCGCAGGTAGGCTCTGGCGACGATCGCACGCCGATGGGAGTGCATGAGGGCCTGAGCTGCATCTCCTGCCACGCCGGGCACAATGAAAATGCGCGGGCGTCCTGCAAGACCTGCCACCCACAGATGTCCCACTGCGGGCTCGATGTGGAGAAGATGGATACGACCTACGCCAGTGCGTCCAGCCCGCACAACATTCATTGGGTTCGCTGCACGGATTGCCATCAACACGGCATCCCGAAGATGAAGATGCCGGCGCAGTTGAAGCCGTAGCCGCCGCACTCTCCAGACGTGCATGGATCAAGAGCGAACCCACTCGCACGAGTCCACCTCGCACAATGGTTACGAATGAAACGGGAGGGAACGAAGCCCGCGGAGGTTCGCGTAAGCTATAGGAAGGAGTCCGAGCGCGTCCAGTTGCGCACTTTGTCCACTGGCGACCCATGATTGTAGAACCCGCAAGCCGCGTTGACGCATCTTCTTGACAGGACCAGATGAATCCGACCATTCCAACCGACCAGGCCCGCAAAAGCGCCTTCCAACAAACGCTCAAAAGCGCCCAGCGCACCATGCAGCTCAGCGAGATCCTGAAGCTCGCCGTGGAGAGCTTCCGCGCCAGCAAGATGCGATTTGCGCTTACCGCGCTGGGCATGGTCATTGGCACCGCCTCGCTCATCTGGGTGGTCACCATTGGAATGACCGGCAAGCAATACATCCTCCAGGAACTGCAGAAGATCGAGACCAACTCCGTCGAGCTGGAATACGCCGGCGGCGGCGCTACTGCGGCGGAGCGCGTCCTCTACAACGACTCCCTCACCCTCGACGACGAAAAGGCCGTGGTAGCCGGGGTGCCGGGCGTGATCTACTCCTCGCCCGTGCTTGAAATGCATGAGCGCATCACCTTTGGGCCGGGCGTGGTCAAGGATACGCTGGTGCTGGGTGTCAGCCCGCAATACCAGAACATCCGCAACCTGCTGGTGCCCGTGGGCCGTTTTTTCGACGACGAAGATGACGCGGCCCACATCAAGTGCGCCGTGGTCACCGAGCTGTTTGCCCGCGAAAGGTTCGGCAGCGACGACGAGGCTGTGGGTTCGACTTTCGAAATCAGCGGCATTCCTTTCACCATTATCGGCGTCTTCAAGGAGAGTTTCGACGACTTTGGCAATTCCGAGATCCAGGACCAGACCATCCTGATTCCCTATTCGGTGGGCCGGTATTTCGCTGGATCGGAGAACGTGAAGCAAATCTACTTTTCCATGCGCAACATGGACGAGGTAACCGACGCCGCAAAAGAGATCCAGCGCATCGTCCAGGCCCGCCACCGGCATGACTCGGTGTATAAGACGCAAACCCTCAAGGAGTACCTGACCATGGCCGCCAACATTGCCGACATCCTCACCGCGGTGCTGTTCCTGGTGGCCACCGTCACCCTGGCGGTCGGCGGAGTCGGCATCATGAACATCATGCTGGCCAACGTGCGCGCCCGCGTCCGCGAGATCGGCATCCGCAAGGCGCTCGGAGCCACTTACCGCGAAATCAAACTCCAGTTTCTCGCCGAGGCCATCATCATCTCCCTCACCGGCGGCGTGGTGGGCTGCATTGTGGGACTGGCCTTGCCCCTGTCCATCCGCTTCTTCACCGACTATGCCATTCCCATCTCGCCCTGGTCCGTCGTCATCGCCCTTGCCTCGGCCACTCTGGTTGGCGTAATCTTCGGCACCGTGCCGGCCACGCGCGCCGCCCAACTGGACCCGGTCGAGGCGCTCAAATATGAGTGATTCCCCGCACCGGAGCGTCCCACCCGAGCCAGATCCGCCGGAGCCTGCGCCGGACGACAATTCCTCCCCCGGCCCGAGCCTCACCTTGATCTACAGCCTCATCGCCCTGGCGCTCGCCGCCGCCATTGGCCTGGCCATGATGATCGTGTTCCCATTTCATCACCGCAGGTAGCTGCTCCAGCTTTACCTTCCCCCATGTGGAGAAACTCGAAAAGCGCCGATAATAACTCCATGAGCTATGAAGAACCAACGCACGAAGAACTTGCCAAGGATACACTTGGCCGCATGATGGCCGATCTCAGCGAGGACTGCTGGTGTGCTGTATGGTTGCGTGATCTCGAATTCACTCTATGGGAGACGCTGACAGCCGGCGGTAGAGATTTCGGCTGGGGCAGGATCGAGGAACGCGACATAACCCGCATGAAAAATCTGCACGAACGCGCCGGAGGCTGGTGGATTTGGGTGAAGGGCGAGGACTGCCAGCGCTTCGTGACCACCGAGGAATGGCTTCAGATCCTTGCCAGGAAAAAGGAACCACAGGCCGGATGCCCTGGCGTGTAGTCGAACTGGGACCAGACCTCTGCCCGAGTATTTACAATCAGCTCCTCGAATTCACCGCCCGCTCCGCAATCAGCACCGGAATCGCATCCACAATTGCGTAGCCGCGTCCACACCCAGCGCACACCAGCCGCTCCCCATCGAGCACCAGGCCGCCCAGGCAGGCCGGGCAGGCCAACTGGTCGAGCACGCTCGCGTCAAACTGGTTCGGCTGGCTGGAAGCTGCAGCCATCGCTATTGACCCGCCGCGTCAGAGCTGGCTGCGGAGCTGGTCTCAGGGCCTGCCGCGCCACGCTTCGGACGCCCGGCAAACTCCTGTTCGATCCGCTCGTTGGTGCCGCCCACCGCAAACTCGTAAGCCACGCGAATGCCGTTGAAGATGGCCCGATCGTTCGACGAACCGTGGCCGATGATGCACACCCCGCGCACCCCAAGCAGCGGCGCGCCGCCGTACTCCCTGTAATCCAGCCGCTGCCGGAAGTCGTTGAATGCACGCCGCGAAAGCAGCGCCCCCACCTGTGCTGTCACCGTGCGGGTCAACGATTCGCGCAGCACATCGCGCACAAATCGCCCCACGCCCTCACTGGTCTTTAGCGCCACATTGCCCACAAAGCCGTCGCAGACAATCACGTCCGCTTTGCCGCTGAAGATGTCGCGCCCCTCCACGTTCCCGACGAAGTGGATGGGAAGCGCCTTGATCAGCGGAAAAGCCTCGCGCGTCAGGTCGTTGCCTTTGGTCTCTTCTTCCCCGATGGACAGCAGACCCACCCGCGGCTCGGAAATCTTGAGCACGGTCCTGGCATAGATCTCGCCCATCACGGCAAATTGTTCTAGATTGTGCGCCTTGCAGTCCACGTTGGCGCCTACATCCAGCAGGACGCAGGGATTTCCGGTCGAACTGGGCATCGGCGTCGCCAGGGCAGGCCGGTCCACGCCGGGCAGCGCGCCCAGCACCATCTTCGCCGTAGCCATCGCCGCGCCCGTGTTGCCCGCGGTGACAAAACCCGCCGCCTTCCCCTCGCGCACCAGCTTCAGCCCCACCCGCAACGAGCTGTCGCGCTTGGCCCGCACCGCATGTGCCGCTTTCTCCTCCATGCCGATGCGTTCAGAAGCGTGGTGGATCACGATGGGTAAATCTTCGTTCTCCAGATGTTCGTCCAGAAGGTCGCGCAACTCCGCCTCCGGCCCAATTAAATGGACACGCACAGGCAAGCTGCGGCAGGCGAGGATCGCCCCCCGAATCTCTGGCTCTGGAGCTTTGTCGGAACCTACGGCGTCAAGCGCTATATCGATGAGCATGGGTGCTCAGTCTACTTCGCTGCTTCCTTGATGTCCAGAACCGCGCGGCCCTTGTACGCTCCGCACTTGGCGCAGGCGCGATGGGGCAGCTTCTTCTCGTGACAATTCGGGCACTCGGAAACTCCCACGGCAGTCAGAAAATCGTGAGAGCGGCGTAGTGCGGTACGGCGCGTCGAGTGGCGCCTCTTCGGATTAGGCATGACGAATTCCTTTCGTGTCTCCGCCCGCTTCAACTCCCGGTCAGCTTCACGCCGCGCGGGACCAAGGCTGCCTTTCGGCCTGGGCGGAACACCCTCATTCTCTGGGGTTTATGTCTCAGGACTTGATCCGGCCGCGGAGCCCAGCCAGTGCTTCCCAGCGGGGGTCGCTCGGACCCTCTTCGCAGTTGCACATCTGGCTGTTGCGGTTCTCACCGCAGCGCGGGCAAAGCCCCTTGCAGTCTGCCTTGCAAAGAGTCCTGACCGGCAGGGACAAAAGCACCTGCTCGCGCAGCACATCCTCAAGCAACAGACTGTCCTTTTGATAATAACCGATTTCTGTTTCCGGCGCAGTAATTGACCGCTCCGGCGCCTCGGAATCCGCTTCCGCCGGCCGGAAAATCAAGTCNNGGCCAGATTCCCCGCCTGCTCCGCCTCTTCGCCAAAATCGATCGCACCCGGAGCCAGTTCCAGGTCGAAGTCGATCGGCTCCCGTTCCAGTTCGCTAACCTTGAACTCCATGCTATGAGCCTACGGCGCGGGTACTCTGCCGTCAATCCTCCGCGCTGTTGACGCATTCGCAACCTAGCCGTCAAAATGCTCCTGAATTGCCCATCACAAGTCCTCCCGATTTGCTACGATTCCTTTGAGATGGCATTGGGAAGTGGTTCAGGGCAAGTCAGAATCCAGGTCTGCCGATTTGGCTTGCGGACGCCTTTCCACATCCCCCCGATGCAGGCAGGTTGAACTTCGATGAATCCGTCAGTCTTTGCGCAATTCCGAATCGGCTCTCGAACACGTCGCCTCGCCATGCTCATCTTCCTTGCCGCCGCGTGCTTCGCTCGGGCGCAGCAAGGCTACATCGGCGCCGGAATCGACTTCATGGACCCGATGTCTTCGGCAAAATTCGGCATTCCGACGGGTTCGCCGTTTGTGCGAGACGTTGTCCCTGGAGGATCCGCGGAAAAATCCGGCCTGCACTCCGGCGACCTCATTCGGTCCGTTGACGGAGTCCCGATGAGTACCCCCGCCCAGGTGATTGCCGCCATCGGCGCCCACAAACCCGGAGATCAGGCCTGCATCGCCATCATTCACCCCATCCCTTCTCAGAACCTGTCCATCGAAATCATGGTGTCCATCGGCAGCGCTCCGGCCAATGGCGGCGCTGCGCCCAACGGCGGGTGGCAGGCGCCTTCTCAGCGAGGCAACACTCCTCCGCAAAACGGAAACGCCGCCTTGAATGGCTCCGCCGCACCGGCGGCTCGACCGATTACCGCCGCCCAGCAGGCGCAGCGCGTCCAACAAGGTCCATGCTCCGCCGTGCTCCCTGCCGGTTGGCAGTTCATGCCCGACCAGCATGGTCAGACGGCCGACGTCTTCGGACCCAAAGGCGCTCATGCGGCCTGGGGCATCGTCGCAATCAATCCCGCCTTGCAGCAGGATTACGGCGATATCTTCGGGCCGCCGGACACCCACGCCGCCGCAATCACGTCAAAGTTGACGCAGGCGCAGGCGCAATTCGTTTCCTGGCAGAACATCGCAGGCTTCTATACCGCCCATGAGTTCAAGGCAGGACCCAACGCGGGCATCGTGCTTTATCACGTCTATCCCGCCGACATGGGGCAGTACATTATCAGCGAATACTTCGCATGGGCCCCGCAAACCGATCCCGCGCTGCTGTCCCAGGCGGAAGCCATCATGACCTCGCTGCAATGCACTTCCAGTGTCCGCCCTCAACAGCTCGCCCAATATGTTCCTCACAGCGGCGTGCCCGATCCAAAGAGCGGCGGCTTGGCCGAAGGCGACAGCCTCAAGGACTACAACAGCACCATCGGCACGCAGTATGCGCACGACGGCGCAGGAAACAACTACCTGCTCGATCGCGCATCGCAGTGGAGCGACACCGGACCCGATGGACCGGGCTACTACAAAGGCACTGGCGTCAACCGGGTCAAGCTCACGCAGGGCATCGAGTAACAGGGCCGCGCGCGAATTGCTCGATGAGCACGATACTCCCAACAATGTCGCCAAGGTGCGATGTTGCATCCTCAAAAGGCATGAATGGCCTCGCGCACAGCTCGTGCGCGCACAGCCTCTTTCATCGAACTCGCGGGAGAGAGCTCCACCTTCACGCCCAGCAGGTCGCTGAGCCGATTCTCCAGTCGCGCCATGCCGACCAGCGAAAGCCGCATCGAACGATCAAGGTCGGCCATGAGATCGACGTCGGACTGCGCCGATTCCTCACCCCGCGCCACCGAGCCAAACAGACGCAGATGGACGATACCGGCAGCCCGCAACTCCGGCTCGTGCTGGCGCAGTGTCTGGATGACCGAGCCCTTGTTCATATTGGAACTGCGACACAACAGGCGATCCACTTTCAATAGTGACTTAGCAGTCCGTTGTAAAATCCGAAAATTCTGAAAACCTTCCCTCAGGGGCTGAAGCCCATCGTTTATTTTCAGTCTTACGGCACGACTAAAGTCGTGCCCTTTCAAAACACGACTTTTACCACAGGCTGTTAGTGCTCTTTTCCGGAGCAACGACCGAAAGCGCCCTTACTGCTCGTGCGCCCCATTTGTTGATGCCGTGTTGCCCGCCCCCGGTGCGTGCAAATACCGCCCCGCAAAATCCAGAAACACCGGCCAGTTCGGCGCTGGCGTGTGGCCGAACTGGTGCTGGCGAAAGGCAAGATCGCCCTCGGCAAGAGCGGTCTGCATAGGCGGAAACACCGTGGTTCCAAGATCCTTTCTGCCTAGAAGGCGATAGACAGGCCCGGCTCCCACGGCGCCCAGGAACTCGCCCCGAGGGTCGGCCCACTCGTCGCCCGCGGTATTGGAACCGACGCCGATGAAGACGGGCCGCGGCGCGCACAGTGCAATCAGTTCATGGGCATCGACCGGCAGGTCGCCCGTCGTCAGCGGGCCGGCGTACTTCAAGAAGTTTCCGGCCATCCAATAGTAGAAAGTGGGCGCGGCGGCGAGATTCTCAAGCTGCTCGCCGTAGACATGCCGGTAGAGCTTGTCGCCGCCAGTACCGGCCGAGCTGATGTAGGCAACGGCAAAGCGGGAATCGTACGCCATGGCCACCAGCGCCGTTTTTCCAAACCTGGAGTGGCCCTCGATCCCCACCTGTTTCCCATCCACGGCCTTGTCCGTCTCCAGGTAATCGAGCGCCCGGCTGGCGCCCCATGCCCAGGCGCGCAGCGTGCCCCAGTCCTCGGGGCTGCGCGGCTGGCCCTTGTTGACGAGCCCGACAATGCCCGCGTTGAGCCCTGCGCCGCTGTCGTCCTGGAAGCTGGTGGGCAGCAAAATCGCATAGCCCCACCCCTTGTCCAGCACCTGCTGCTGCCAGCTCGGCCCTGTGTTGCCGGGACCGCCGGGCATCATCTCAGGAATGCTCCTGGCGATGGCCGCCATGAACTCCGGACTGAAGGCCAGCTCCATGATCACCGGGACCGGGCCGGCGGCGTTGGCCGGTGTGGTGAGAACCAAATCGATGTTCACCGCAATCCGCGGATCGGCCGAGTTGTCCACGCGGCCTGCCAGCCTTTTGGTCACTACCGGCACACCACCGATGGTTTCATGCCCGGCGCTCGTGATTTCCCAGGCGACTTTGGGCAAGTGGGCGGGCACACGCCCCAGAATCTCGCTGTCAAAGTCCTCCACAATTTCCGGACGCCGCTTCGTCCACCATACGTTGGCCGAGGTCACACGCTGCCCATTCTTCAGCAGCAGCGGATCGGGGAGCGTGGGATAAGGGTTGGCCTTCGACTCGTCGTAGTTGACCGCGTTGGGCGATTTTGGATCGTGACTGGCAGCGGGCCGGAGCTGCTTGATGCCCAGCAGATCCATCATGCGCTGGTGGTCCTTCTCCGCCGCCGCCCGCTCGGCCAACTGCTCGGGCGTGGGGCCGGCCGGCCCCTGCGCTGCCCCCGGTGCGTGCAAATACCGGGTGGCAAAGGTCAGAAACGTCGGCCAGTTCGGCGCCGGCGTGTGCCCGCCTGTATGCTGCCGGAAAGCCACGTCTCCATCGATAAGAGCCGTCTCGATGGGCGGGAATTCCGTTGTCCCCATGTCCTTCTTGCCCAGCAGCCGGTAAACCGGCCCCGCTCCCGCCGCCGCCAGGAACATCCCCTTGGCGTCCACCCAGCCATCCCCAGTGGTTGCGCCGCCAGAGATGAACACCGGTCTCGGCGCGCAAAGGGCGATCAGCTCATGCGCGTCGACAGGGAGATCGCCCGGCGTCAGCGGGCCAGCGTACTTGAGAAAGTTGCCGGCCATCCAGTGGTATTCATTGGTTCCCGCAACGTTGCCCACCTGTTCGCCAAAAATGTGCCGATAAAGCTTGGCGCCGCCCTCGCCGGACGAACTCACATAGGCAATCGCCAGCCTCGGCTCGTAGGCCATGGTCACCAGAGTCGCCTTGCCGTAGCGGGAATGGCCCTCAAGGCCTACCTGCTTCGCATCGACAGATTTGTTCGTTTCAAAGTAGTCCAGCGCCCGGCTCACCCCCCACGCCCAGGCGCGCAGCGTGCCCCAGTCGTCCGGCTTGCGGGGCTGGCCTTTGTTCATCAATCCAATAATGCCCTCGGTCAGCCCCGCGCCGTTATCCGCCTGGTAGCTGGTGGGAACCAGTTCCGCATAGCCCCAGCCCTTCGCCAAAACCTGCTGCTGCCAAGTAGGTCCCTGATTCCCCGGGCCGCCTCCCGCGGCAAACTGCGGAAACCGCTTGGCCATCGCCGCCATGAACTCCCGACTGAACCCGAACTCCATCATCACCGGAACCGGACCCGTGGCATTGGCGGGCGTCGTGAGCGTCAGGTCGATATCCACCTTGATCGCCGGATCGATCGAATTGTCCACGTGCCCCAAAAGCCGCTTGGTGATCACAGCTACGTCGCCGTTCTTTTCGGGCGTAGTGCTCACCACCTCCCAGGTCACCTTGGGCAGGTTGGCGGGAACGCGGCCATAAATCTCCCGGTCGAAGTCCTCCACAATCTCCGGCCGCCGCTCGCTCCACCACTCCGCCGCCGTGGTCACTCGCTTGCCGTTCTTGAGCACCAGCGGGTCGGGCAGCGTTGGGTAAACGTCGGCCTTCGACTCGTCGTAGTTGGCCGCATAGGGCGATTTGGCGTCCCCATCGGCCCCGCGCCGCAGTTCCTTGATCCCCAGCAGATCCATCATCCGCTGATGGTCCTTCTCCGATGCCGCCTGAACCGCCAATTGTTCTGGCGTGGGCGCAGGCCGGGCGGGAGCTGGTGCAGCCGCCGGCGAAGCGGCCGGCGCAGTCGCCGCTGGAGCAGTTGGAGTGGAAGGAGCCGCCTGTGCCGCCACTCGCAACGCACCTGAGCAGGCAAGAAGAGAAACCGTCATCGCCAGAACTCCGCGATGAAAAACCGACCGTAATGTCGACATGGCGAACCTCGTGCGCCCGGCTCCCTGGAATGAGCCGAGAACGGTCCCAAGAATATCGATTTACTTCAAGTTGAGCAAGTGAGCATTGCGAAGTCTTTGCGGAAGGTCCCAAGGCCTGAAGCCGCCCACCCGCCTATGGCAGCTCACCGGAACCACCAAATGCGAAAAGCTCATGTCCAGCCGGTTTCCGCCGATGAAACTGAGGAATCGATTCAGAAAGGGCTGCCCGCATGTCCGTGCTACGCAATCTCCCCATCTCCCGCAAGTTCTCTTACGCCTTCGGCATCGTCTGCGGCCTTTGCATCCTGCTGGGCGCTTTCACCTTCACGACCTTTCGCGCCGTCGCCGGCAAGAGCCTTGACGTGAGTCAAAGAAGCTTCCCCGCCTTGGTCGCCTTGGCCAACACTCGTAAGGCGGCGAATAACGCAAGGCGCGAAGATCTCGACAGGATGCTGTGCCAGACGCCCGCCTGCACCGCTGAACACACTGCCAAACGCCTGGAGGCCTTCGCCGATTATCAGGCGGGCATCAAGCTCTATGAACCCTTGATCGCCTCTCAACAGGAGCGCGACCTTTACCAGAAATTCTCGACGGCCTTCGCGCAATACCAGGAAACCAGCAATCGAGCCACAGAGTTGCTCGCCGCCGGGAAAGCCGGGGATGCACTGGATCTGCAAACATCCGACGCCGTCAAGAATTCGTACCACGTCGCGTTTGCAGCGCTGGACGACGACCTCGACCTCAATGCGAAGCTCGGAATGGAGGAGTCAACCGCGGCCACCGGCACCAGCAACCGCGCCCTTTGGGTCAACACCGGCGCAACCATCTTGATTGTCCTGCTTTGCGCGCTGATCGGCTTCATCCTCACCCGCCTCATTACGCCACCCCTCCAAGCTGCCGCCGCGGCTCTTGAGCGGGTTGCGGACAAGGACATGACGGTCAGCGTCGAGGAGTCCGGCACTGATGAGATAGGACGCCTCTCCGCCGCCCTCAACACCAGCGTCGCCGCCATGCGCAGCGTTCTGGTCTCCGTCGCCCAGGGCGCGGAGACGCTCTCCGCCGCCACCACCGAAATCAGCGCCCGCGCCGTACAACAAGCCGGCAACGCCCGCACCCAATCCAGCAAGACCAACCAGATTGCCGCCGCCGCGCAGGAGATGACGGCCACCATCGGCGAAATCAGCCACAACGCCGAGAGCGCCGCCGGCGCCAGCCGCGTCTCCGCCGAAACCGCCGACCAGGGCGGAGCCGTGATGCAGGCAGCGGCCACCACCATGGAAAAAATTGCCGCCGCCACCAGCACGGTCTCTGAGAAAATGGCTTCCCTCGCCCATCGCTCCGAGGATATCGGCAAAGTGGTCAATGTCATTCAGGAGATCAGCGAGCAAACCAACCTCCTCGCCCTCAATGCCGCCATTGAAGCCGCTCGCGCCGGAGAGCATGGCCGAGGATTTGCCGTCGTCGCCGGAGAGGTTCGCCGCCTCGCCGAACGCACCAAGGGCGCCACGGAAGAAATTGCCGGCACCATCCGCAGCATCCAGGATGAGACCCGGGAAACCCTCCAGGTCATGCAGGAAAGCCGCACCGCCGTCGAAACCGGCATGGATGAAACCTCCCACGCCCGCAAGAGCCTGGAGGCCATCATCGAGTCATCCAAACAGGTGGAGCACCAGATTCACCTCATCGCCACCGCCGCAACCGAGCAGACCTCCGCCTCGGGCGAAATCTCCGAGTCCGCCGGGCAGATCTCACAAATCGCAGTCGAAAACGCCCAAGGCGCCGAAGAGGCTGTCGAAGCGCTCAAAAACCTCGCCTCCCTCGCCAGCGACCTCGACGGCATGATCCGCCAATTCCGCCTCGAAGACGGCAGGCAGTCCGGCGGAAAATTTACCGGCATGGGGCAACCCGCCGTTCAGCCCGTTCTCCGTTCCGCGCACTATTAGCCCTGAAGAGAAAACCCTGAGGAGCAGCAAAATGAACAGCACAGTCCGATCGAATGTACTGCTGGCCGCGGTTGCCGCGTTAGCCTGCGCCATGGGCTTCGCCCAGTCCTCCGGGGAAGCGATCTACAAACAGAAGTGCCAGAACTGCCACGGCCCCGACGGCATGGCCAACTCGGGAATCGGCAAAGTGATGAAGGTGAAGCCGGTGAACGATCCTGAGGTCAAGAAGCTCACCGAGGCGGAGATGATCGACCTCGCCCGGAACGGCATGGGCAAGATGCAGCCCTACAAAGACGAGCTGAGCGGCGCACAAATCAAGGCCTCGGTTGACTACTTCCGCACTTTCATCAAGTAGGCAAGGCCTGCGCGTGTCAAGCCCGGCGGGGGTTGCAAGACGGAGCTTCTTCCCGTTACCCCCGCTACAGAGACGGCGGCAGCCGGAACCCCAGATCTACGACCCCCCAGCGGCAAGGACCCGCCGCCGGGGACTCCGGCCTGCCGCCGTGCTTCCCCCACCCCGCCAGTAAATCTTCTCGCTCCCCTTGTTCCTCGCCGCTCCGCCCTATGGTAGCCTCCGAATGAGGACCACCGCCGCTTCCCGGTGGAACCCGCCTCGCCTCAAGCCGCATCCAATCCCTGGAGAGAATCACCGCATGAGCGCCGTCAAGTACGACCTGATCGTCATTGGTTCCGGGCCTTCCGGGCAAAGAGCCGCCGTCGCCGCCACCAAAATGAAGAAGCGCGTGGCCGTNNTCCAAAACCATGCGCGAAGCCGTTTTGCACCTCTCCGGTTACAACTACCGCACTCTCTACGGCATGAATTACCGGGTCAAGGAAAAGATCACCATGGCCGACCTGGCCTTCCGCGTGCAGGCTGTCATCAAAACCGAGGTGGACGTCACCGAGGCCCAGCTCTCGCGCAACGGCATCGACATTGTCCATGGCGTCGCCCACTTCGTCGATCCCCATCAAGTCCGCGTCGAAGGCCCTCAAGGGGACATCACCCTCGAAGCCGACCGCATCATCGTCGCCGTCGGCACCAAACCGGCCGACTCGCCCAAAGTTCCCATCAACGGCCGCACCATCGTCAACAGCGACCAGATTCTTGACTTGCCGGAACTCCCCCGCTCGCTGATCGTCGTCGGCGGCGGCGTCATCGGCGTCGAATACACCTGCATGTTCGCCGTCCTCGGCGTGCGCGTCACCCTCATTGAAAAGCGCGACCGCCTGCTCGAATTCGCCGACCGGGAGATTATCGAGGCCCTCAGCTACCACCTCCGCGACGCCCGCGTCACCCTCCGCCTTGGCGAAGGCGTGCAGAGCGTCGAACAGCTTCCCGACGGCACAGTGGTTGCAAATCTCGAAAGCAAGAAAAAGGTCTCCGGCGACGCCCTGCTCTATGCCGTGGGCCGTCAGGGTAACGTCGACGAGCTCAACCTGGCCGCCGCCGGCCTCGAAGCCGACAATCGCGGACGCATCCCGGTCGACGAGAACTACCAGACCAAAGTCGCGCACATCTTCGCCGTCGGCGATGTGGTCGGCTTTCCTTCGCTCGCCTCCGTCTCCATGGAGCAAGGCCGCATCGCCGCCGCACGCGCCTTCAACGACAACGCCACCAGCTCCAACCCCAGCTTCTATCCCTACGGCATCTACACCATCCCCGAAATCAGCTTCATCGGCAAGACCGAAGAGCAGTTGACCGACGAGGATGTGCCCTACGAGGTGGGCATGGCCTACTATCGCGAGACCGCCCGCGGGCAGATTCGCGGCGACACGACAGGAAGATTGAAGCTCGTCTTCCATCGCGACACGCGCAAGGTTCTCGGCGTTCATATCATCGGCGAAGGCGCCGCCGAGCTGGTCCACATCGGCCAGGCAGTCATGATCCTGGGCGGCACCGTCGACTACTTCATCGACACCGTCTTCAACTACCCCACCCTCGCCGAGTGCTACAAAGCCGCCGCCTTCAACGGCCTCGGCCGTCTCAACCGCTATCAGGCCGGGTAACCGGCAACTGCCATCGCCCCAATCCCCGAGGGAGGGCTTGAATGACCACCGCCATCGGCGTCGTTATCACCGACCACATCGGAGCCGGAAGGCTTCAGGACCAGCGCCTCACCGGCAGGCTCCTCCGCTACCCGGAAGACGCCGACGAACTGGACTCGCTCTCCGCCATCCCCAGCAGCGAACTCGTGGAATTGCTGGCCACGCTTATCGCCACTCTCGCTGCCATCGACACGGTGCAAGTTGACGCCATCGGTGTCGCCGTTCCCGGCATCATCCGCCATGGCGTTGTCGAGGACTCGCCCAATCTCTCCCAGATCAAGGGAATGCACCTCGCCGACGAGCTGACCAAAGCCCTCGCCGCCCGCGGCATCACCGCCCCCGTCCATGTCGCCAACGATGCTGACGCAATCGCCGCCGGTGTCGCCGCCACCCGCGGCCAGCTTAACAAGCTCACCCGCGTGTGGACCCTCGGCAACGGCATCGGCTACGGCCGCTGGCCATACGTTGACGGCGTCTGGGAAGGCGGTCACGTGACCGTCTCGCTCGATCCCAAAGAACGCTTTTGCGGCTGCGGCGGCCTCGGCCATCTCGAGGGCATCATGGGCACCCGCGCCATGCGCCTCCGCTTCCTCGACCTGGAACCGGAAGAAATCTTCGCCAATGCCAGCCAGGGCGACCCCCGCTGCCGGTACTTTGTCGATCTGTGGCATCGCGCCCTCGCCGCCGCCACCGCCTCATTCATCCACCTCGCCGGCCCCGGCCGCTTCTACTTCACGGGTTACAACGCACACTTCCTTGACCTGCCCACCCTCCGCGCCCACATGGAATCCATGGTCAAGATGAGCACCCTGCAAAACTTCTCCCTTGAAGTCCTCGAGCCCGACGACGAAACCGCCCTCCTCGGCGCAGGCGTCTCCGCCCTCCGCGCCTTAGCGTCCTAGGTCCGTGACCGGATGAAGATGTTCTATCCAATGAACGAA
>PLFY01000204.1:232-375 GCA_003138365.1 Acidobacteriaceae bacterium | reverse complement strand
GAGCGCAGTCGAAGGGGTGGGATTGAACACCACCCCAGCAAGAGGGTAACCCTCTCAACCAGGCATTCTCCCATTTCACCCCGCACACATCATTTCCAGGGAACAATCTTCCCTCCCACCGCGTAGATCAATTTGGCGCGCCC
>PLFY01000204.1:0-197 GCA_003138365.1 Acidobacteriaceae bacterium | reverse complement strand
CGGCAGAGCTTCAATCTCTCCGATATCTCCCGAGTAGAATTTCCCGGCGCGGATGTCGCCGCTGCGACAGCGCCCGCCAATTCCACATTTCCACGGCATCTCCTCGGAAAATGGGAAGTTGGCGAGGGCACCGGATACAACTTCTTCATCACGCTCTACGACAATGGCGATGCCAAGCGCTCGCTCGGCGACGTGCA
>PLFY01000085.1 GCA_003138365.1 Acidobacteriaceae bacterium | reverse complement strand
TTGCAATTCCGCAGCGGCTAAAGCCGGAATCTAAATTGGCCATTTGCGGCACGACTGAAGTCGTGCCCTAACACAATCGATAGCCTGAAGGCAATTTCGCAAGAGGCTCAGATTTCAAAAAGCGAAATTGATTCTTGACATTCGTCGCTCTATACAGTAGAGTACTCTGTATTGATTGCTGCGCGCCTTAGAAAGCTATGTGATTAACCGCAGGAATCAACTTCCCGCCATGATTCGGGAGAAAGGATTGGGTGAACGCTTGAGCGTCAATTCCACGTCAGACCTTGCCGCCCCGCGAGGGGTGTTGCCCCTTGAAATCGATTCGCTGGTCAAGCATTTTGGCCCGGTCATCGCCGTCGACGGCATCTCGCTTGAACTACGGAGCGGCGAGTGCCTTGGGCTGCTGGGGCCGAACGGGGCAGGCAAGAGCACGCTCATCCGGGCCATCGTGGGTCGCGTGATTCCCGACGCCGGGAGAGTCGCAATTTTTGGCTCAGCGGCCGGTTCGGCCTCGGCCCGCGCGGCTCTGGGATGGGTGCCGCAGGATTTGGCCCTCTATCCTCGCCTGAGCGCCACGGAGAATCTGCGCTCGTTTGGGAGCTATTACGGCCTGACGGGCAAGAAGCTCGAGGAGGCGGTCGCGTGGTGCCTTGACTGGGCCGCGCTTCAGGACCGCGCAGGCGAGTTGACCCGGAATCTCTCCGGGGGCATGAAGCGGCGGCTCAACATGGCAGCCGGTCTCATCCACCAGCCACGCCTGGTATTGATGGACGAGCCCACGGTTGGAGTCGATCCGCAATCGCGCAATCGCATCTTTGAAATGATCGAAGCCCTTCGCGCGCAAGGGATGACGATCATTTACACCACGCATTACATGGAAGAAGCGGAGCGTTTGTGCGACCGCATCGCGATCGTCGACCATGGCCGCATCATCGCTCTGGACACCAAGGAAGCGCTCGTCCACAGTGCATTCGGTTCGCGCAGCCAGGTGCTGGCGCGCTTCGAGGGGCCGAGGGAGAGAATCAGCGAGTGGGTCGCGGAGCGTGGCGGGCGCCTGGTGGATGGCACTGCGGAGTTCACTGTTAAGCATCCCACTGAAATTGCAGGCCTGCTGGATGGCGCAAATGCGGCCGGCCTTGAACTGGTTGACCTATCCTTGCGCCGTCCAAACCTTGAGTCAGTGTTTCTGCACCTTACCGGAAGGGAGTTACGCGATTGATTTTCCCTATCGTTCGTACCGCCTTGGTTGCCCTGCGCCGCGATCGGGTTTCGCTGGTGCTGAGTTTCGTGGTTCCCATCGCTTTCTTCTCGATCTTCGCCGTCATCTTTGGCGGGCAGCACGACACCGTGCCCAGGGTCAAAGTCATTGTGGTCGACGAAGACCAGAGCCGCGCCTCGCAACAACTCGTCAAGGGCCTGGAGAGCGACGGCTCTCTTGTTGTCACTACCAGGCCTGCGCCCACAAAAAGCCAATCCGCGCCCTCCGACTACACGGCGGCTACCGCCGAGGCTGCGGTCAAGGCGGGCGACGTGTCGGTTGCGCTCATCGTTCCGCACGGCTTCGGCGACCATCCCTTCTCCTTCGGCGGGGGTTCGAATTCCGGCAAGAGCGGGCCGGCCATTGAACTGCTCAACGATGCCAGCGACATGATCGCCCCGCAGATGGTCGGGGGCCTGTTGCAGAAAGCAGCCATGACCGCCATGCCTGTGGCGATGGCGGAGCAGGGCATGAAGTACACGGATCAGTACATCGGCGGATTCACGCCGGAACAGCGCAAATTGATGAAGGACAACCTCGATAGGTATCGGAAGATTGAAAGCCAGCAAGTGAGCGACGGAAGCGGTGCGGCTGCGAAAAGCTCCTCGCAGGGCGGATTCGGCGGAGGACTGATTACTGTCCACACACGCTCGGTGGTTGGAGAGAACAAGAAGAGTCCCATGGTGGCGTTCTATGCCGCGGCCATCGGCGTGATGTTCTTGCTGTTTACGGCCAGCGGCTCGGCGGGCGCGCTGCTGGATGAGGCCGAGAGCGGCGCTCTGGACCGCGTGCTCAGTTCCCGGATCAATATGACCGGGCTGCTGGCGGGCAAGCTGGTGTTCAACATACTGCTGGCCTTCACGCAATTGACGGTGATGTTTCTCTGGGCGTGGGCCGTCTTCAAGCTGGACTTCTTCAGCCATATCCCCGGCTTCGTGGTGATGGGCCTGTGCACCGCGTTTGCCGTGGCCGCCTTTGGCATGCTGCTGGCCAGCATCTGCCGCACGCGCGCGCAACTGGGGGCACTCTCCACGCTGTTCATTCTGGTCATGTCGGCCATCGGCGGCAGCATGTTTCCCCGCTTTCTGATGCCGGAAGCCATGCAGAAGGCGGGCCTGTGGACCATCAATGCGTGGGCTATTGACGGCTTCACCAAAGTGTTCTGGCGCGATTTGCCGGTTACCGCCCTTTGGCAGCAGGTGTCTGTGCTGCTGGCCATCGGCATCGTGCTGTTCGCCGTAGCGCGCAGAATTGCCCGGCGCTGGGAATATGCCTAAGGACGATTTCAAAGGACCTCAAAAGGAGAACCCCGATGAATGGAAGCGCTGAAGAACAGGAACTGAAAGACAGGCTCAGCCTGATTGAGAAGATGATTGCCGAAGGCCGGCGCACCACGGAGAGCTGGGGCTGGACGTTTGTGTTGTGGGGCGTGGCCTACTACGTCGCGATTGTCTGGTCGATGTTTGGCAAAAGCATGGTAGCGTGGCCGGTGACCATGGTCGGCGCGTCTGTGCTGATGGGTGTTCTGATCTCACGCAAGCGCGGCCGGCAGCCGGGAACGACGATTGGCCGGGCGATGAGCGCCATCTGGGTTGGGATGGGCATCTCGATGTTTACCGTGCTGATGGCACTGGGCATGAGCGGCAGATATGACCTTCACGTTTACGTAGCCATCATCGGAGCGATGCTCGGCGCGGCCAACGCGACGTCAAGCATGATTCTGAAATGGTGGATGCAGTTTGGCTGCGCGGTGGTTTGGTGGGCGGCGGCGGTGGTGGCCTGCTTTACGTCAGAGACCATCACGGGGATTGCGTTTCTGGTGGCCATCTTCTTGTGCCAGATTGTGTTTGGCGCCTACGGCATGATCAGCGAGGCTCGGGAGCGGAAGACGGGAGCGTCCCATGCCTGAGCTGCCGGAGCTGAATCCTGTGATTCACGGGAAGCTTCGCCTGGCCTTGCTGTCACTGCTCGCTGGGGTTGAAGTGGCGGAGTTTACCTGGCTTCGCGCCAAGACTGGATCGACGGACGGCAACCTGGGCGCGCAGCTACTCAAGTTGGAGGAAGCCGGCTACGTCGCGGTTGAAAAGAAGTTTGTCCTGCGCAAGCCGCAGACCCTCTACCGCATGACCGAAGCTGGCCGTCAGGCGCTGACTGAGTACGTTCAGGCGCTGAAGCGACTGCTGGGCGCTGCCATTGACGCATAGGACCGGCGCCAGATTCAACCTTCCGGATGGAGGCTTTTGCGGACGCGTTGCATGATTCCCAGGTAGTAGGCTAGGTTGTGGATCGAGTTGAGCGTGCCTGAGAGCGCTTCGCCGGCCTGCATCAGGTGGCGCAGGTAAGCGCGCGAGTAGCGGCGGCAGACCATGCACTGGCACTGGGGATCGGGCGGGCCCTGGTCTTCCGCGTAACGTTTGCCTTTGATGTTCAGGCGGCCTTCGCTGGTGAACAGAAGTCCGTGGCGAGCGGCGCGGGTGGGCAGCACGCAGTCCATCATGTCCACGCCCATGCGGGCATACTGCTCAATCTCGTCGGGGTAGCCAACGCCCATCACGTAGCGGGGCTTGTCCGCGGGCAGGAGCGGGAGCACTTCGGAGATCATTTCCATGGTCAGGCCGCGGGGCTCGCCCACGCTGAGGCCGCCGATAGCGTAGCCGTCAAAGTCCATCTCGATGAGGCGCTCGGCGCTTTCGCGGCGCAGATCCTTGTACATTCCGCCCTGGACGATACCAAACAGGCTTTGAGTGCGGCCGGCGAATTGATCGCGCCATGGAACTTCGTCGCGATGAGCGAGGTGGTGATCGAGCGAGCGCTTCGCCCACGCCATGGTGAGGCGCAGGCTCTCTTCCGCACGGCTGCGGTCGGCAGGGTATTCCGTGCACTCGTCGAAGGCCATGGCGATGTCCGCGCCGAGGGCGATCTGCACGTCCATGGAGTGCTCGGGGGTAAAGAAATGGGTGCTGCCGTCAAGATGCGAGCGGAAGCGGACGCCCTCGTCGGTGACTTTGCGCAACGCGCTCAGGCTGAAGACCTGGAAGCCGCCAGAGTCGGTGAGCAAGCCCCAAGGCCAACTGATGAACTTGTGCAGCCCGCCCATGCGGCGGATGGGCTCGTGGCCGGGGCGCAGGTAGAGGTGATAGGTGTTGCCCAGAATGATCTGCGCACCGAGAGTTTCCAGCACGTCCTGGGGAACGGCTTTGACCGTGCCGGCTGTGCCCACCGGCATAAAAACGGGCGTCTCGACGGTCTGGTGGGGCAAATGGAGCTGACCGCGGCGTCCGCCGGCTTTGGTTTCCGCAAGTACGTTGAATTCGAGGCCCACTCAACGATTCTAACGGGGCGGCAGTGTTGGGGTGACCGGATGGTCGCCGACTAAGCGCCGTCGCGGCCAGCGCGCCAGCCATCCCATTGAATTTGAACCACCGAATCGCTCTCGCTTTCGAGGTTGGGGAACAGACCGTGGAGTAATTGTGTCACGGTTTTTCCGGTCCTGGGGTCAGAAGCTTGCGGGGCAATCTCGTAGAGCGGGATCAGAACGAAGGCGCGTTCGGACAGGCGCGGATGCGGAATCTCAAGGCTTGGCTCGATGATTTTCACGTCGCCGAGGAGAAGGATGTCCAGGTCCAGCGTCCTCGGTCCGTTTTGGACGTTCGCCGAGCGGTTCCGGCCAAACTCCAGCTCGATGGCGAGGAGGCTTTCGAGCAGCTCCCGCGGCTCCAGTTCCGTTTCGAGAGCGACTACGGCATTCACAAATCGGGGTTGGGCGGCGAATCCGACTGGCTTGGTGCTGAAGAGAGAGGAGCGGGACAGAAGGTGGCCAAGGGATTCGAGGCGTCTGGCCGCTGCGGTTAGAGTAGCCTCCGGCTGGCCCGCCCAACTGGCTAGATTGGCGCCCATGCCGATGTACGCGGTGTGCATGAGTTCAAGAGTATCGCGGAGACCGAAGACACCGACACAGGCCCAATGCAAGATGAGGAGGAAACCCTGAGTCTGGTAGCATCCTCTTTGGAGATTATTCAGGATGGACGCAATGACTAACGCGGGGCTTGGGGCCCGGCGCAATGAAGATATCGCTCTGGATTTGCTCAAATTTGTAGCTGCCACGGCTGGCGTGGGCCGTACCGCTGTGCCTTCGACCGGATTCAGCGGCGCATCCGCACCGAAGACAGAGGAGCAGGTTGCCCAACTGCTCGAGCTCTATAGCCGCTGTCTGAAGGCCGTCGAAGGAAAAGAGCCGGAGCAAGAGAAGGCAGGCCAAGGGCCGGAGCCGGCCGTTAAAGGTCCAGAAAAAGAGGCTGCGCAATAGCCGGCGAATCCATCGTGCGCGTTGCTGTTGCCGGGGCCGGCGCCTTTGGACGCAACCATCTCCGCGTGTATCGCGAGCTGGAAACGGCAGGGCTGGGCGTTGCTCTGGTAGCAGCCGTGGAGCCGGACGCGACCCGCGCCGCCGATGCGGCGGCCAAGTATGCGATTCCCGTTTTCTCTACAGTCGACGAACTGCTGGCCGCCGATCTCAAGGTGGACGCAGCCACCGTGGCCGTGCCCACGGTGCATCATCATGCGGTAGCTTCGGCCCTGCTGGATGCGGGACTCGACCTGCTGGTGGAAAAGCCGCTGGCCGCGCAACTCTCCGAGGCGGATGAGCTGCTTGCGCTTGCTGCCAAGGGGCAACGCATTCTGCAGCCCGGCCATCTGGAGCGCTTCAATCCCGCGGTGCTGGTGGTGCAGCCGCAACTGCGCCGGCCCATGTTCTTTGAGGCTCACCGGCTGTCCATCTTCACGCCCAGGGCGCTGGATGTGGATGTGGTGCTGGACCTGATGATTCACGACCTGGACATCGTGCTCACGTTTGCCAACTCGGCGGTGCGCGAGGTGCGGGCCGTGGGGCTGCCTATTTTGTCGCCCAAGGTGGACATCGCCAATGTGCGCGTCGAGTTTGAATCCGGCTGCGTGGCCAACTTCACAGCGTCGCGCGTCTCCACTGAGCGGGTGCGTAAACTGCGCTTCTTCGAGCCTCGCCAATACGTCTCCATTGATTACGCGCGGCAGGATCTGCTGGTGATTCGGATTGATTCTGGAAGCAGCAACGCAACTGCGGCGAACCTGCTGGCCTCGCTTCCTGCTCATATCGCCGCGATGATCCCGCCGCAATTGGCGTCGGCGCTTGCCACGGGCAAGGCGGACCCGGCGCTGATTGCACAATTCGCGGCGGCGGCCAAGATCGATCCGGCGGTGGTGGCTGCGTTCACGGCGCAGGCGGGTCCGGCTCCGGGTCTGTCTTTCGTCAAGCCGGAGGTCACGCCCGGCGAGCCGCTGCGGCTGGAGATCGAGTCGTTTCTCGATTCAGTGCGCACGCGCCGTGAGCCGCGGGTTACCGCCCGCCAGGGCCGCAACGCGCTGGAGCTGGCTTTGGAGATTCAGGCCTCGATGGCCGCGCACGCCCATCGCGCCGGGCTCGATGACTTCTTCGAGCCGGGTGCGTAGAGCGAATCGAGCCGGTAGTGGCTCGAAGCTGACAAAGCCTCAAGCAACCCCCAACACCCGGTTCAAATAGCCCAAAATGTACTTCCAGACCAGGTAATAGACCACGAGAGCGGCCAGGAAGCACGGTGCAATGAGTGCATACGACACCTGGCACGTCTGGAACCAGGTGACGCCATGGGAGCCGAACTGAAGCACGCCAAGGCACGTGGCCACGAGCGCTCCCGCAGGCGCCATCAGGAGCGGCAATATGGCCCCATGCAGGCCGATGGGCAGATGTGTATTTGTGTGCGAGCCCAAATAGAGCATGTTCCACAGCCCGAAGAGCGATGGCACGACGGCCATGGGAAAGATCATGGCCTGCTCGATTGGAACAGGCACTTTGAGAATGATCCGGGCAACGATAAATCCGGTGAGAAGCAGCGGCAGGACCAAGGTGGGCAGAAAAACCCCCGCAAGGTAAGCGCGAAGATAGGGATGGGTATTCATAGCGTCCTCTTTCTTGGCGGGCGAACGCGCCGCCGGTTCACAGATAGTAAAGAAGCACGGGGATCGACGCCGGAAAGAAGGCGGCGAAAGCCACTAGCCCGGCCAGCAGCGCCCAATCAAGCGATGCCCAGGAAAAGAGGGGCGGCGATTCGGGTTTGGCATCGAGCCGCCGCAACATCGCGGGCCACAGGTCGCGCCCAGGTTCTGGCTCGGCTTCGACCGGCGGCAGCGCCTGTTGCAAGAGTTGCTTCATGCGGTGCTGATCGTGTTCATTCATGGTGTAATCCCCTGGGATGCCAAGTCCTTTCTCAGCAATCGAAGCGCTCGAAAGACGCGCAGTTTGTCGGCGGCGACTGAGATGCCAAGCGCCTCAGCGACATCCTTTCCGGGCTGCTCCTCGACGACCGACAGAATTGCGGCAATCCGCAACTTTGGCGGCAGCCGCTGAAAGGCCAGGGCGGTCTTGCTGCGAAGCTCCGCGCTGACGGCTGGGTCGGCGGTTGGCGGAGCTGGAATGTCGGCGGGCAACTCAGTCTCAAGCCGCGTGGTTCGCAGGAAGTCCAGCGCTGCATGAGTGGCGATGCGGCGAGCCCAACCCTCGAAGCCATGCAAGGGCTGGAAGCGGGCGTGGGCCCGATGGATGCGCCAGAAGGTCTCCACGGTGAGATCCTCGGCCGTCGCCGGGTTGCGGACAATGCGCAGAATCCAGCCGTAGACGGCGCGTTGATGCACGCGGAAGAGGGTCTCGAAGGCGGCGACACTGCCTTGCCGAAACTCGTTCAGGACGTTGCTCGCTTCGTTCTGCATCCGCCCTTTCCTTCCTATCTATCCTTACGGAGCCGGCAGAAGAAAGGTTACATCCAACCGGCCACTTGCACGGCGGCGAAGGGACTTGAGCGTGCGGAACCCGCCTCTGCGGAGGGCCAGAAGCGGGAAGGATCTTCAATCGAAATAAAGCGATTTTTCATTGGGAAGAAGTCGCTTCCCAAGCCCGCTTGACAGCCACTTCCCAGGGGCATTAGGGTTGGCAAGCTGAGGGCGGATGAACGTTTCACGACGACAAAGAACCTGGAACGATTCAATCCGCCTGTGAGGAATGCGATGAAGATCGTGGGATTGCGAATAGTGGCGGCAGGATTGGCGTGTTGTGGTGGGTTGTATGTAGCCGGGGCACAGAATGCGCAGAAGGCGGCGGACCCGAAGGCCGCGTATTTGGACACCAGCTTGCCGGCGGAGCAGCGTGCGGCGGACCTGGTGAGCCGGATGACGCTCGAAGAGAAGGGCACACAGTTGTTGAACCAGTCGCGGGCCATTCCGAGGCTCAATATTCCAGCGTACGATTGGTGGAGCGAGGCGTTGCACGGCATCGCGGTGAATGGAACCACAGAGTTTCCTGAGCCGATCGGTTTGGCGGCGACATTCGATACGCCGAAGATTCACGAAATGGCCGTAGCCATCGGCACCGAGGGCCGCATCAAGCATGTGCAGGATGTGCGTGCCGGGCACAGCAACATCTTTGAAGGGCTGGACTTCTGGTCGCCCAACATCAACATCTTCCGCGATCCGCGTTGGGGCCGCGGCCAGGAGACTTATGGCGAAGACCCGTTCCTGACCGCGCGGATGGGCGTTGCCTTCGTCACCGGCATGCAAGGCGACGATCCGCACTACTACCGCGTCATCTCGACCCCCAAGCACTTTGCCGTACACAGCGGGCCGGAATCCACACGGCACATGGCCGACGTGACTGTGAGCAAGCACGACGAAGTGGATACCTATCTGCCCGCCTTTCGCGCCGCAGTGACCGAGGCCAAGGCCGACTCCGTGATGTGCGCTTACAACAGCATCAACGGCCAACCAGCCTGCGCCAACGAGTTTCTGCTGCAGGACCAGCTTCGCGGCAAATGGGGATTCAAAGGCTACGTGGTATCGGACTGCGGCGCGGTGGTGGACATCTACAACGGCCACCACTTCAAGCCTACGCAGCCGGAAGCCTCCGCTATCAGCCTCCAGCGTGGCATGGACAACGAGTGCGGAGACTACTTCTCCAAGGTGACTGACGATCACGATTACAGGGCCTACCTCGATGCCGTGAAGCAGGGCTTCCTGAAGGAGAGCGAGATCGACGTTGCCCTGACGCGGCTCTTCACC
Source organism: Acidobacteriaceae bacterium (assembly GCA_003138365.1). Classification (GTDB taxonomy): domain Bacteria; phylum Acidobacteriota; class Terriglobia; order Terriglobales; family Acidobacteriaceae; genus Telmatobacter. The sequence goes on along the minus strand of PLFY01000085.1, from coordinate 34,694 downwards.
GCGCGGATGAAGCTGGGCATGTTCGATCCGCCGGAGATGGTGCCGTACTCAAAGATCGATGAGAAGGAACTGGACAGCGCCGCGCATCGTGAGCTGGCCCGCAAACTGGCCAACGAGGCAATGGTGCTGTTGAAAAACGACGGCACGCTGCCGCTGAAGACTTCGGGCGTGAAGATCGCGGTCGTCGGCCCCCTGGCCAACCAGACCAGAGTGCTGCTGGGCAATTACACGGGGATTCCGACGCACACGGTCTCAATCCTTGAAGGCCTTCGTAATGAGTTTACCGGCGCTCAGATCGCGTATGTGCCGGGCACGCAGTTCCTCAGCAACGACGGAGGCTCGATTCCCGCGGCGTTGCTGACGACGGACGGCAAGCCCGGAGTGAAGGTCGAATATGCAATCGGAGCCTTTGCGGCGAAGCCGACACCGCTAGCGACGCGCATCGAGAGCGGCATCGACCTTTCCGCTGAGAAGCTGCCAACTGAGGCGGTTGGCAAGTCAAATCTCTCCGTGCGCTGGATCGCAACTCTGACGCCGACAGAAACAGGCGACTACAAGATGGGGATGCTCGGCCAGGGATTCACCCGAGTGTTTGTGGACGACAAGATGGTGGCCACCTCTCGGATGACGAATGAGTCGGAGGCCAAACTGGGCAAGGTTCACCTGGAGAAGGGCAAGGCGTACGCACTCAGGGTGGAGTATGGCGGGCGAGATAATAGCACTCCAGTCGCACGGCTGATTTGGGCGCAGGTTGACCTGACCCCGTCTCAGGAAGCTGTGGCGGCGGCCAGGAACGCCGATGTGGTGGTGGCCGTGGTGGGCATCACCAGCGAGCTTGAAGGCGAGGAGATGCAGGTGAACGAAGAAGGCTTTTATGGCGGCGATCGCACCAGCATCGACCTGCCCAAGCCTGAACAGGCCCTGCTTGAAGCAGTTGCTGCCGCCGGCAAGCCGCTGGTGGTGGTGCTCACCAACGGAAGCGCCCTGGGCGTGAACTGGGCCAACGCGCACGCCAACGCCATTCTCGAGGCGTGGTATCCCGGCGAGGAAGGCGGCTCGGCTGTGGCGCAGACGCTCTCAGGCCGCAACAATCCAGCGGGCCGGCTGCCGGTTACGTTCTACAAGGATGTGAGCCAGTTGCCGCCTTTCGAGGATTACTCGATGAAAGGCCGCACTTATCGCTACTTTGAGGGAACCCCCCTCTATCCCTTTGGGTATGGCCTGAGTTACACCACCTTCTCGTATAGCGGACTTACCGCTCCCACCAGTGCGGTGGCGGCGGGCAGCCCGGTCGTTGCTGAAGCCACGGTAACGAATACAGGCCAACGGGCCGGCGATGAAGTGGCTCAGCTCTATCTGGAATTCCCAAAAGTGCCGGGCGCGCCATTGCGGGCGTTGCGAGCCTTCCAGCGTGTCCATTTGGAGGCTGGCGCCTCGCAAAAAGTGCGGTTTGAACTAAGCCCGCGTGACCTGAGCATGGTGAGTGAAGCTGGAGAGCCGATCGTGGCTGCAGGCGAGTACATGGTCTCGATAGGCGGCGGACAGCCGAAGACCGGCGCTCCGGTTGCTGCCGGGACTTTCAAAGTCAAGAGCAACTTGACGCTGCCGGAATAGCGGCAAGCGGGCAATCGCGAAATGGGGCGTCCGCCGCTGCGGACGCCCCATTCTTCTTGACTCGTACTGGCTGGCGATCCCGCTTCAAAGTGCCGCGGGGATTGCGCCCCCGCGATTGCGGGAACAGTTCACCCCTATCCGGTGTCTACACAAGCACAGTGGTTCTGATTGGGATGGACAGATTGCCGGGGTCCCCAGCGACAGGTCTTCGTCGCTGGGGTGGCAGAGCGCCTTGAGCCCCGCTCCCTGCGCCTTGATGGCGCAGAGAGCGGTTCGCCACTCTGCGCTCTTGCAAGACTTCCTGACTCCCGGCCGGAGCGGCTGAATTGCTTTCACGGGAGGCAGGCCATGTTTGAAGACTCCACCTTCGCATCGAACGGCAGAATCGGCACCCGCAGCCGTTTCTGGATGATCGCAACCTTCATTTTCAACGGCTCGATCCTGCTTGCTTTGATCCTGATTCCGCTCATCCATCCCGAAGCGTTGCCGCGCCAGGCGATCGCCTTTCTGATGGCAACGCCAGCGACGCCAACCCCGACCCAACCGATGCCAAAACAGACCGCACAACCGGTTCGGGCTGTGTCGGAGATGCAAGGCATCCAGCTTGTGGCGCCGCGGAGGATTCCGCCCGGTATCTTCATACCGAGCGGCAAGGAACCAGCGGCCATTGAAAACGTCGCGAGCTGGGATCCGGATGGCGGAGTTGGCAACGGCACAAGCAAGATATTTCAAAGCCAGAGTGCGGCGCCCGTGGTTCGGGCCGACATCAAAGGCCCGGTGCGCGTCTCGTCCGGCGCGGTTGAGGCGCTGCTGCTGCGGAAGACCGTTCCGGCTTATCCACCCATACCCAGGGCAGCCGGAATTCAAGGCATGGTGACCCTGCAGGCCACGATCTCCAAGACCGGGACCATTGAGAATCTGCGCGTGGCAAGTGGTCCGCCGATGCTGCAACAGGCCGCGCTGGATGCGGTGAAGAGCTGGCGCTACCGGCCTTATCTGCTGGACGGCCAGCCGGTGGAGGTGGAGACGACGGTCAATGTGATCTTCAGCTTGGGACGGTGAAGCGGGAGCGAACTCAGTCAGGCGGGTGTGAGGCAAACACCCGCTCGACTGGCGTGACTGGCGCTTGATCGGCGACAATTCCTTCTGCCATGAAAAAACATTCTCGCCGGGAATTTCTGATCACCGCCTCCGCCGCCACCGTTGCAGTCGCTGCATCGTCCAGCTTTGCTGCGTCGCCTCGCCAAAGAGTTTTTGTCGGGTCGGGAACGCCAAACGGAATCCTGGCCTATGACTGGGACCCAGTGAGCGCCGAATTGACGCCGGTTGGGGTTGCAGCCAAAATTCCCAGCGTGGCGTGGATCACGTTCTCTCCCAACCGCGAGTTTGTTTTCACTGCTTCTGAGTTGGACACGTTCAACGGCAAACCGACTGGTGAAGTGGCCAGCTTTCGCGTCGAGAACGGTGAGTTGCATCCGCTTTCCGCGCAGAACTCGGCCAGCGTGGGTACGTGCTACGTGGCCGTGGATCACACTGGCCATGTGCTGATCTCTGCCGATTACGGCGGCGGCAGCGCGTCCAGCTTCCTGATCAGCAGCTCCGGCAGCCTGAGCCCGCTGGTCTGGACGGAGCACTACACCTTCCACGGCCCCAATGCCGATCGGCAGCAAAGCGCGCACGCTCACTTCGCTTCTTTCTCGCCGGACAATCGCTATGCCTACATCAACGATCTGGGCGGCGACGTCATCCACATCTACAGCCTGAATGCGGCCACGGCCGTACTTACGCCGGCGGGAACCTATCACGCCAGAGGGGGCGCCGGACCGCGCACGCTGCACTTTCATCCCAACGAGCACACCGCTTACGGCGTGAATGAACTGGACTCGACCGTGGATGTGCTCGACTGGAGCAAGGCCGACGGGAGTTTGACCCTCGTGAAGCGCATTGACTTGCTGCCGGAGGGGTATCACGGCCTCAGCCGCGCCTGCGACACGGTGATTTCAAAGAATGGAAGATTCGTCTACTTCGCCAATCGCGACAACGATTTCCTGTATAGCCTTCGCGCCGATCCGAAGACCGGCGCCCTGACGCCGATTGGACGCAGCAGTTGCGGCGGAAAGATTCCGCGAAACTTTGTGCTGGACCCGACCGAGCACTGGATGCTGGTAGCCAACCAGGACTCGAACCGGATCAGTGTATTTGCGCGCAACCCTGAAACTGGAGTGCTGGCCCAGGAGGGCAAGAGCTTTGCGGCGGCTACGCCGATGCGCATTCTGTTTGTGTAGGAAGCCGGCTCCGCAAAGGAAAAACTGTTTGCAGGGTTCAGACGCCGAGCAAGGCTGGGTTGGCCAGCGCATAGCCTTGCAGGGATTCCGGGTTGGTTTCTTCCGCCGGCGCTGTTTCCACGGGAACGTGGGCCAACTCCCAGGCCGAACGGTCTTTGATCAAACGCGAAACCAGGGCGGTGTGCATGGCGTGGCCGGCGCGCTCGGCTACCACGTGACCCTCGATGCGCCGTCCGGCCAGAGCCAGATCGCCGATCAGGTCCAGCACCTTGTGGCGCACATACTCGTCAGGAAAGCGCAGCGGGCCGTTCTCAGGACCCTGCGCGCCCAGAATGATGGCGCTCTCCGGGCCGGCGCCGCGGATGAGGCCCATGTCGCGCAGCCGTCTCTCGTCGGACTTGTAACCGAACGTTCGGGCAGGTGCGATAGCCGTGCCGTAGGTCTCGGCGGCCAAATCGACGACGGCTCGCTGTTGGCCAATGGGCGCGGGAAAGTCGATGGCGTACTGGATGCTGTAACCGGAGCCGGGATAGACGCCGATGAATTTGTTGCCCTCGCGTACCTCCACGTCGTGCAGAATGCGGATGGTTTCTCGGCGGCGGCGCTGGGTGCGGATGCCGGCATTGAGGAAGGCCTGCACGTAAGGCAGCGCGCTGCCATCCAGAATAGGCAGTTCCAGGTTGTCCAGTTCAACGATCACGTTGTCCACGCCCATGCCGATGAGTGCGGAAAGAAGATGTTCGGTGGTCGAGATCAGCACACCCTGGCGCATCAGGCTGGTGGCATAGCTAACTTTTGCCACGTTGCGGCCAACGGCGGGGATTTCAAAGTTGTCCAGATCGGTGCGGCGGAAGACGATTCCCGAACCAGCGGGTGCGGAGAGCAGACGCATGGTGACCGGAGCGCCGGAATGAAGGCCTACGCCCGTAAACTCGATGGGCTCGGCAATGGTTTGTTCCAGGTGGGCAGGATTGGCCAAAGAACTTCGCTCTCTTAATTACGAAAAACAGGGCTATGGAAAACTCGTCGCAATTGCTAGATTAGACGGGAAGTCGCTGCTCTGCCCTGTGGCATTTTAGCCACACTCTGCGCCTGCCAGACCACCATTCGGATTGGGAACCGGGAGAGAATGAACTGCGCATTTTGGCCATAACCGTCGTAGAATCAGAGAGTCTCTTCACTTCGCCGCTTTCAAGGTTCTGCTGAAAGGCTCACGGATGATGACTGGCCCCGATCTCCCAATTCCTATGCGCGCTCTGCTGGCCGGGGCGCGACGCAAGGAGCTTGCACTGCTCGATCTGACCCGGCAATTGGTTCGGGCGGAATCGCCCTCGGACGATAAGGCTGCCGTGGACGCCTGCGTTTCGCTGGCCGAGACCCACGCCAAGGGATTGGGTGGGCGCGTGAAAAGGCGCCGGCAACGCGAGTTTGGAGACGTACTCGAAGTGCGCTTCGGGCCACGGCCGGCAAAGTCCAGGTCCGGCTCCGATTCCTCCGGCGCTTTCGATCGAATCCTTCTCCTCGGCCACTTGGATACAGTCTGGCCGCTGGGTACGCTGAAGGCCATGCCCTGCCGCCTGGCCGAGGGTCGCCTGTGGGGACCCGGAACACTGGATATGAAGGCTGGCGTGGCCATGGCCTTCACCGCGATTGAGATGCTGATCGAGACCGGTGTGCTGAATCGGGAGATCGTGCTGCTGCTGAACGGCGACGAGGAGGTTGGCAGCTCAGTTTCGCGGCCGATCACCGAGCGGCTGGCGGCCGAGTGCTCTGTTGTTTATGTGCTTGAGCCGGCCCAGGGGCTTGCGTATAAAACCGCCCGCAAGGGTACCGGCATTTGGCGGATCGACGTGACCGGGGTGCCCGCCCACGCTGGGGTGGACTTCGAAAAAGGGGCGAGCGCCATTCGTGAACTAGCCCGCGTGGTGGAGACAGTGAGCGGCTGGACCGATCTCAAGCGAGGCCTGACCGTGAGCGTAGGGACGGCTGGCGGCGGGAGCAGGAGCAATGTGATTCCGGCCCATGCCTGGGCGGAAGTGGATGGGCGGATTTCCCGCAAGGCAGACGGCCCGCGCATCGAGCGCAAGTTTACCGGGCTCAAGCCAGTGGACAAGCTTTGCTCACTTGCCGTGACCGGCGGAATCAATCGCCCGCCGATGGAACGCACGCGCGGAACCGTACGGCTCTATCGGCAGGCAAGGACGCTGGCCGCTGAATTGGGATTCCAGTTGGACGAATCTGCAACCGGAGGCGCCTCCGACGGCAACTTCACCTCCGCGCTTGGGATTCCTACGCTGGATGGGATGGGAGCCGTCGGCGAAGGCGCGCACGCCCGCCACGAATCGGTCCTGATCGAGCACCTGGCGCCAAGAACGGCGCTGCTGGCGGGATTGCTGGCGAGATAACGGCCCAAAGATACAATGAGACGAGCAGCAACGAATGCGGCGCCCAGGGGCTGCAACTGGAAGCAAGGATCGAGCATCCTGGGTCGCACGGAATGTCCTATTTGGATTTGCAGAAGGAGACCTTCATTGAACCGAAGTCATCGCACGCTGGCCGCTGTTGCCTTGTTGATTGCCCTGGTTGCAGTTGCAGGATGCAAAACGAAAGAGAGTTCCGTTCCATCTGCCGCGACAGCGCCAGTTGTAGCAACATCCACGGCGACGGACAACAGTCTGCCTCCCGGACTGCCCGCTGTAGCGGGCAAGGTGGAAACTGCCTTTTCCCTGCGCTACCAGGACATCAAGATCGGCGAGGGCGCGGATGCCGAGCCCAACAAGATGTACAAAGTGCTCTACACAGGCTGGCTGGCCGCCGACGGGCACAAGTTCGACTCCACAGACGATCATCCCCGCGCCCCGGCGCTCGACAAGGACGGCAAGCCGGTGCTGGACGCCGATGGAAAGCCCAAGCAGGGCGATCCGCAGCCGATCGGCTTCCCGCAGGGCTTTGGCCGTGTGATTCCGGGCTGGGATCTGGGATTTGGAGGCATGAAAATCGGCGGCAAGCGGCGGCTGTTCATCCCCTGGCAACTGGCCTATGGGGCGCGGGGCCGTCCGGGCCCGGACGCGGCCCATCCGGGAATTCCACCCAAGGCCGATCTGATCTTTGACATCGAACTGGTGGATGTAGTTGACATTGCCATGCCGGCCAATCACCCCGGCATGGGCATGATGCCTGGCGGGCATCCTGTGGGCGCCACGAATCAGGTGCGCCCTGGAGTCACCGCAACGCCCAATGCCGCACCGGCGCAGCCTGTGGCCCCGGCAACCCCGGCCCAGCCGCAGGCGAAGTAGCGGCTGGAGTTTTTCGAGCATCGTCGCTTTGCATGGAATGCGGGCATCGTGCTATCCCGCCCCTTCGACTCCGCTCAGGGCAGGCTCTGGCCGCAAAAACAAAGACGCGGCGAGGGCGGGGCGCCCATGATCTTACAGTTTCAGTGGATGCGCTCTGCGAGATCGATCAGGCCACGCCGGCAGGCAATTCCGGCGTGGCCGCGATGAGTTGGCGGGTGTAATCCTGCACAGGGTTGGCGCACAAGGCTACGGCTTCGCCGGACTCGACCAGCCGCCCTCGCTGCATCACCGCAATGCGCGTAGACAGATAGCGCACCAGCGGCATGGTGTGCGAAATAAACAGGTAGGTCAGCCCGTGTTCGCGCTGTAACCGCCGCAACAGATTCACGACCTGCGCTCCCACGCTCACATCCAGCGCCGAAACCGGCTCATCCAGAATCAGCAGCTTGGGGCGCAGCGCCAGCGCGCGGGCGATGTTGATGCGTTGCCGCTGTCCGCCGGAGAACTCGTGCGGATGGCGTCCGAGCGCCGAATCGTCCATTCCCACTTCGTTGAGAAGATCGACGGCTTTGGCGCGCAGGGATGCGCTGTCTGTCTTGATGCCCACTTCGCGCTTATGAATCACCAGCGGCTCGGTGACGATCTGGAGCACGTTCATGCGCGGATTGAGGGCGGCATAAGGATCCTGAAAGACGGGCTGCATCTGGCGGCGCAGGCGACGCAACTCGCCGCCTGAAGCGTGGGCCACGTCCGTGCTGTCCACGTACACACTTCCCCGGCCAGGCTCAATCAGTCCCAGAATCATGCGAGCCAGCGTGGTCTTGCCTGAGCCTGACTCTCCGACAAGTCCCAGCGTTTCGCCAGGTTCGATATTGAAGGACACGTCCTGGACGACGTGCTGCCATTCAGTCCGCAGGCCCGTCCACCGGGGATAGCTCTTCCAGACCGAATTGACCTCGACCAGCGCCATGCCCAAATGGTACATGGGCAGTTTCCGGAAGGCTCACTTCCCGGCCTGGTCTGCCTGGTAGTGGGCTCTGGCTACGGCGTCGAGACGGGTCTGCTTCCGTGTTTCGATCTCCGTGTTCGAAGGCGGCTGATTGCTTCGCATCTGGCGCTTGGCCCAGTCCTCAAGGTGCTGGGCAAAACTTGCATCGATTGCGGCGACGGCGGCCTGGGCCTTGGGCAGGACATCGTGGAAGTGGGCAATCTCTTCAGGGGCGCGCTCGGGGTGGTAGCTGATGCGATCGCCGGATTGCATGGCGTCGATGAGAGGGTCAGGCGCAGCGGAGACAGGCGAAGTCTGCTGCAGGGCGTCGTAGGCGGAGCGCAGGCGGGTCATGGCGCCGGCAAATCCATCGAATTGGCCGCGGCGGGCGGTCTGGCCGGCTGCGCGGCGCACCTCTACGGTGACTTTGGACGCGACACTCCCAGGGGCGACGCATATAAATTCCTTGGCGTTGGCAAAAGGCAGTCAGACACTTATGGGACTTCAAACCGAACGTAATCCGGCCGACGAAACGAGCCAACACACCTTCGTGAATGCAAAACGGAGGGGATTCATGGACCGAATAGGATCAAAACCATCTGAATCGGGTTGCCATATCACTTTCCACGAACCAGGCAGGTAAACGTTTGTTCCGCATTGCGATGTGCGTCGGCCCTGGCGACACTCCCGCCTGGCGCGGGAATCACAGTGGTGAGCGTGCTACCCTCGAAGGACCAGCCCCCCTTGCCGGTTGGCCCAGCGAGTTTCACTGCGACGCCGTTGACGGTGACTTCGGAGGGCGGCCAGTCGGCGGGCAGGCGTAGTTCGTATCCGCGGGTCTTCGGCATCCCCGGATAGCCGCCTTGAACAGGCCCAATTTCAACGCGCAATGTGTCGCCGGTTTGCGTGGCTTTGATCGGCGTGCGCGCAAAGACGCCTCTTTGATACTCGACTGCCAAGCCTGAGTCCTCATAGACCTGGTAGCTGGAGGTAGAGCCTGGATCGAGCGGCCAGACGTTCACAATCAGCGGGTCGACTGGCTTCTCACCGGTGTAGCGCATGGGTGGCTGCATGGGCACGATGGCGCCGGCGCGCAGGTAGACGGGCGTCTGCTCGATGGAAAAGCTGCGCTCTACCATGGCTGGGCCCGTGAAATTCTTGCCCGTTGGCCATTCAATCCATTCGCCCTGGGGCAGCCAGACCTTCTCAGTGGCCAGGCCGGTCGTCTTGTCCGCGGGCGCGGTGACCGGCGCGGCGAGCATCTGGTCGCCGAAGAGGTATTCGCCTTTGCTGTCGTAGGCGGCAGGCTCCTCCGGCCAGTCGTAGTAGAGGGGACGGAAGAAGGCTACGCCGGTGTCGTAGGTGCGTCGTGCTTCGGTGTAGACATACGGTTCGAGGGCGTAGCGGAGTTGGAAGGTGGAGCGCAGGATTGCGGAGTACGGCTCAGGATAGGCCCAGATACGGCGCTCGGCGTCAGGGTTCTTGGTGGTGTGGGTGCGCAAGATGGGGCTGAAGGCGCCAAACTGCACCCAGCGCGTGTAAAGCTCCGGGTCAACAACGCCGGGCATGTGGCCGCCGATGTCGTGGCTCCAATAGGCGTAGCCCACGTTGGCCGCGGTGGCCGTGAACCACGGCTGGAAGGCGAGCGAATCCCACACTGAAATGGTGTCTCCGGAGAAGCCGATCTGGTAGCGGTGGTTGCCCAGGCCGCCCCAGCGGTGGAAGAGCAGCGGCCGCTTGCCTTCGCGCTGCTGATCAGTGAAGTGGACGTAGTTGAGCCACCAGGTGGGCATGACGCCGTGCACGCTTGTGTGCTGCTCCTGCTGCCAGTCGAGCCACCAGAAGTCGATGCCCTGCTTTTCCAGCGGATGATGGACCAGGCTCATGTAGTTTTCGGCGAACTTTTTGTTGGCGATGTCGAAGGCCACATATTTCTTTGTCGCCGGATCGATGCCCATGGCCGTTGCCATGGCGGGATAGGCCTTCTCCCAGGGCTCGATGCCGGAGGCGGGATGGAGATTGAGCGTGGCCTTCAGGCCCTCGGCGTGAAGCTTGGCCAGAAACTGATCGGGGTCGGGAAAGAGCAGCGGGTTCCAGGTGTAGCCGGTCCAACCCAGGCCGTGATTCGACTGATCCACTTGGCCGGCAGCCTGGAGCTGCTCTTGGCCGATGTGCCAGCCCATGTCGATCACCAGGACATCGAGCGGCACGTCGTTCTCGCGGAAGCCTCGGACCAGCTCATCCAGCTCCTGGTCGGTGTAATCCCAGTAGCGGGACCACCAGGCGCCAAAGGCGAAACGCGGCGGCAGCGGGATGCGTCCGGCCACGCGCACGTAATCGCCAAGCGCCTTGCGGTAGTCGTGGGCGTAGCCGAAGAAGTACCAGTCCTGGCGCTCGCCGGCGGGGCGGAGCGTGACCCATGGCCAGGGGCTCATTGCGCCGTCGGGAAAATCGAATTCGGCCGAGTCGAAGAGCGGACGGGTCGAGTCGTCCACCAGCGCCCAGCCGGAGCGCGAAACCAAGCCCGGCTCGATGGGTTCGCGGGTCTTGTCGCCCCGCGCACCGTCGAGGGTGCGGGTGGTTCCTTGCAGATTTTCAGAGTCGGCCAGCCCTGGATGCCAGACCACCGGCTTCCCGTCCACGGTGAGTTCAATCGACAGGTCATCTGGCGTGAGCCGTCCGCCAGGGCCGGGTGTGTAGGTGAGCATGAGCGCGCCGGTGTTGATTTCGAGCGCGTGGCCATCGCTGGTGATGGTGCTTGTGAACTCGGGCACAGGGAGCCGGCGATTGAGAAAGACGAACGAAGCGTGATCCTCAAAGTTGCCGTCCGCCGCCCATTCCATGCGGATCAGTTCAGGGGTAAGCACGGTAAATCGCGCATTGCCCAATATCACCGTAGCCTTGGGATCGGCCACTGGGTCGGTGACGTCTCCGGCCGGCTTCGCGGGTTGTCTGGCTTGGCGAGCAGGAGTCTGTGCGGCTAATCCAACACTGAGTGCGATGGCGAGTCCGATAGCGGCAAGGCGTTCAAAATAATTGCGCACAGATCCCCCCGGTTTTTAGCTTCTTGGGAAGGCTACCACTGCGGGGCAACGGGTCGGCGGGTCAGCGCGGGAGCGGCGTCCGCGGATGGGGACCGATTTGGGCTTGTCGAAATCCCAGGCCCCAGAAGCGAGGCCGGGGGCACCCGGCGCGACTGCAGTCGTCCCGCAAATGCATTAAAATAAGCGCGGGGCTTTACAGGCTGCGGAAAAACTCGTTCGGGCGGCAGGCCAGGGATTGATCCCTGGTATAAGATCAACAGAATCAATGCGGGCTTTAACCCCTGAGGTATGCTTTTTGCCGCTTTTGACCCAGATCAGGCCTTTTTCCGCAGCCTGTGAAGCCCGTACCCTTCAACTGGAATAGCTCTTTCGAGCTTTCCACGATTGGTTCCGTCAGGGACCGTGGAATTTCAAAAAATACCTTGAAACGACTTGCCATTCTCGGTTCCACTGGCTCCATCGGGCAGAGCACCCTCTCCATCGTTGAGCAGTTTCCCGACCGCTATCAGGTGGCCGCGCTGGCTGCCGGACGGAACGTCGACGAGGCGTTCTCACAGGCTGCCCGCTGGCGGCCGAGGGTGGTCTCCCTGGCTACCGAGGAGCTGGCCGGGGAGCTGGCCGCGCGTCTCCGCCAGTCCGGCGTTACCGGAATCGAAGTGGTCTACGGCGCCGAAGGGACCGTCACTTGCGCCACGCTGCCTGAAGCGGACTTTGTGGTTTCGGCCATTGTGGGCGTGGCTGGTCTTGAGGCGACGTACGCGGCCATCCTGGCCGGCAAACCCATCGGCCTGGCCAACAAGGAGTGCATGGTGGCCGCCGGCGAAATCCTTACCCGCGCCGCTCGGGAACGCAATGTCCCCATTCTGCCCATCGACAGCGAACACAACGCCGTCCACCAGTGTTTGCGCGTGGGCGCACATGCCGAGGTCAAGACCATCTGGCTGACGGCTTCGGGCGGCCCGTTCCGCCAGCTCCCGCTCGATCAGTTTGCCGGCATTACGCCCGAGCAGGCGCTCAAACACCCCACCTGGGTCATGGGGCGCCGCATCACCATCGACTCGGCGACCATGCTCAACAAGGGGCTGGAAATCATCGAAGCCTGCCGCCTGTTTAACGTGCCGCCCAGTCAGGTCCGGGTCACGGTACACCCGCAGTCCACGGTGCATTCGCTGGTGGAATATGTGGATGGATCGATCCTGGCGCAGATTTCGGTCACAGACATGCGGCTGCCCATCCTCTACGCGCTGGCCTACCCGGAGCGGCCCGCATCCACGCTTACCTTCGACCTGGCCGCGCTGCGCCACCTGGATTTCGAGCAGCCGGATTTCCAGCGCTTCCCCTGTTTGCGGCTGGCCTATGAGGCGGCGGAAAGGGGCGGTGTGCATTGCATTGCCCTGAACGCGGCGGACGAGGTGGCCGTCGAGGCATTCCTGGAAAGACGCATCCCCTTCATGGGAATCCCGCGTACAATTGAGAAGGTTCTCGCTTCGACGCCGGAGGCGCATCCCGCCACCATTGCGGAGGTGCTCGCCGCGGACCGGCAAGCGCGTCAAATGGCGTGTGGGCTGTTGGGGTGAGGTCGGGTGCTGAGCGATTTGTCGAGGGAAGAACAATACATTTATGCATGAGATTCTAGTTTCCGTTGTAGCTTTCATCGTTCTTATCGGATTGATGGTCGTGGTCCATGAGTTTGGCCACTTCGCCGTCGCCAAGCTCTGTGGAGTGCGCGTCGAGGCGTTTTCATTCGGATTTGGACCGCGCCTGTTCGGCTACAAGTACGGCGATACCGACTACAAAGTCTGCCTGCTGCCACTGGGCGGCTTTGTCAAGATGACCGGTGAGAATCCCGAGCAAAATCTCGAGGCGCCCGGCACACATACCGAAATGCCGGCGGACGACCCCGGGGCCTTTACCAGCCATCCCCGTTGGCAGCGGATTCTGATTGGCCTGGCCGGTCCCACTTCCAACTTCATTTTGGCCTTCTTGCTGATGGTTTTCTACTTCGCATTCATCAATGAAATCCCCAGGCATGAAACCACGACGACGACCATCGAGTGGGTCACGGACGGCTCACTAGCGGCGCAAGCTGGCCTTCAGCCCGGCGATATCATCCGCCACTTTGAGACCGTGGACAATCCCACCTGGGACGATGTGAACCAGCGTGCTTCCTTGAATCAAGGCCAGACCCTTCCCATCACCGTGGATCGTGGCGGCAAGATCCTCGCATTGTCCCTTACCGTGCCCCCGGCGGCAAAGGGAGGGGAATTCGATGTGAGCGACACGGGTGCCATCCCGCAGTTTGTCCTCGGCCCCATCGGCGTCCAGCAGGTGGAGCCGGGTACGCCCGCCGATCAGGCGGGCCTGCGCGATGGCGATGCGATCCAGTCCGTGGATGGGCACGCCTTCCACACGGTGCAGGCGCTGCTGGCCTATCTGCAGTCAGGCAAGGGCAAGCCGATTTCACTCGTAGTGGCGCGCAATGGCGTGACTCTGCCGCCCATCCTGGCCCACCCTGCCATGATCGAAGCCGGATGGAAGCTGGGCTTTACGCCGGTACCGGTTCCCTTCCGGCACGATCCGCTCCCATTCAGCGAGGCAGTGGTCAAGTCGAGAGAGTTCTGCGTAGACAACTCCTCCCTGATCGTTGAGGTGCTGGGCCGGATCTTCACCCGCAAAGTTGCCGTCTCCCAACTCTCCGGTCCTGTGGGGATTGCCCGCATGGCTGGGATGGCGGCAGAGATGCACGAGTGGCAACCCAAGTTTGGGCTGGCCTCGGCCATCAGCCTCAACCTGGGCATTCTNNGCCTTCTTCGCCTTCATCATCTTCAACGACGTGACCAAGCTGCCGGTCTTTACGCACCTAAAGCCGTGAAGCAGTGGTCAGTGATCAGTGATCAGTGATCAGTGGTCAGCCGAACCGCCGATAACTGACAACTGATAACTGACAACTGATAACTGACAACTGATAACTGATAGCTGACCACTGTTCGCTGCCTCTATGCCAATTACGACCGAAGTGCGCGTTCGCTACGCCGAAACCGACCAGATGGGCATTGTCTACTATGCCAACTATCTGGTCTGGTTTGAGATTGGGCGCGTCGAACTGCTGCGGTCTCTCGGCCTCGCCTACAGCCAACTGGAGATCGACCACGATTGCATTCTGCCTGTTGTCAATGCCAGTTGCCGCTATCGCTCGCCCGCCCGCTACGACGACCAGATTCTGATCGAGACCCGGCCGTCGCTGCTCCGCGGCACGGTCATCAAGTTCGCTTATCGCATCCTGCGCAAAGCTCCCGAAGGCGAAGAGCCCACCCTTCTTGCCGAAGGCGAGACAGTCCACGTAGTCTGCGACGACCAGTTGAATCGCAAGCCTCTGCCGGAGCACTACGCGGCGGCCCTGCGGGCGATGATGGCGGAAAAGTAGGGCATCGCGGAAATCATGGAGAGGGATGCCGTACTTTGCGCTATGCTGTTCGCATGAAAGCGCTCGACTCCCGGCCCCAGGATATGGAACCCGCTTTTACAACTGCCCCTGAAGTGCAAGACATACTCGCCGAGCTCACCAGCCGCGAGCCCATCTTTCATCGCCCTGAGTTCGGAACCACCCGTGCCGACTTCGATCGCTTGATGGCCGGCGACTACTGGGAGGTCGGCGCCTCAGGCCGCCGCTACTCGCGCGAGTTCATTCTCGATGAACTGGAGAAGCGCTTTTCCGTTCCCCACACCGATGTCTGGGAAACGCGAGACTTCCAATGCCGCAGATTGTCCGATGATACTTACCTGCTCACCTACACGCTGCTCCAGGACAACCAGCGCCTCACCCGGCGTTCGACAATCTGGCGCAGCACTGCCGACGGCTGGAAGATTGTCTACCATCAGGGAACCATCGTTCAGGACGCTTGAAATGCCGGTCACCGGAGCACAACAGCCAGTGCAACCCCGTCATACCCCTTCACTCCCACAGTCTGAAGCACCGTTGCGCTCAAGCGCGGCTCCGCGGCCAGCAACTCCGTAAAGCGACGGACGCCTTGCACGTCCTCATCGTCGCAGTCCGCCTCAACGACCTTCCCATCGCGGACCACATTGTCGGCGACGATCACCGTACCCGGCCGCGACAGCTTCAGTGCCCATTCCAGGTATCCCGGATAGCCCGATTTATCGGCGTCGATGAAGATCAGATCGAAAGGCGCAACGGCGGTGTTTTCCAGGGTTGGAAGAGTATCGATTGCTCGCCCAACGCGAATATCGACACGATCCAGCACACCTGCGTTGCGCAGATTCTCGCGTGCAGTCTCCGCATGATGCGGGTCGAACTCCAGCGTTACGATCCGTCCGCCTTCAGGCAGCCCACGGGCCAGCCAAAGGGTGCTGTACCCGCCAAGGGTTCCGATTTCCAAAATGCGCCGCGCACCGGAACTGCGCACCAGAAACTCGAGGAACTTGCCCTGGAGCCTTGAAACGTCGATCGCCGGAAGGTCAGCCTTCTTATTCGCCACGAGTGCGGCGTCAAGCTCGTCATCGGCTGCGGACGGGGCCAGCAGATCGCAGAAGTAGCGGTCAACCTGTGTCCATACATCCTGCACGTCAATCTCCTTCGGGGTCGCCAAAGCAAGCCTCAAGAGCTGCCCTTGTGTCAGAGCACGACTTCAGTCGTGCCGAAAAGGGCATTAAAACATGGGCTTTAGCCCCTTTGGGATTGCAACAGGCATTTGCCAAGTCATTTTTAAACACACCGCTACTTGTCCCGCGCCACCACAAAATCCGGCACCCACAGCAGCGCGCGTTTGAACTCGGATTCCGGCATCGGCGCCAGGGCCTTGCGGCTCTGATCGGCGTAGCGGTCGGCCACCGACATCGCATATTCCACTGACCCGTTGCGGACCAGAATCTCCTGAATCTGCTGGCGGCTCACGTTCTCAAAGCTGCGGTCGTCCAGAACCCGCTGAATGGTCTGGCGATCGCTGGCTCTGCCGTGGTCGAAGGAGTGAATCACCGACAGCGTAGCCTTGCCCTCGCGCAGATCGCTGGCCACGGGCTTGCCCAGGACTTCCTCGGTGGCCGTAAGGTCCAGCACGTCGTCCACAATCTGAAAAGCCAAACCGACAGCGCGACCATAGGCTGCCAACCCGGCCTCCACCTGTTCGCTTGCGCCGGCCAGCACCGCGCCCAGCCTCATGGAAACGGCAAACAGGCAGGCGGTCTTGCGGAAGATCAGGTCGTAGTACTCAGCCTCGGAGACGGCTTTGCCCAGCTTTTGAATCTGCAGCAGCTCGCCCTCCACCATCTGCTGCGTCAGGCCGATGAGCAGATCGAGCACGCGCAGGTTCTTCTCTTCCAGAGCCACCTTGAAGGCCTGCATATAAAGCCAGTCGCCGGCCAGCACGCATTTTTCATTGCCCCAGGTCGTATTCGCTGAAGGGCGTCCGCGCCGCGTGTCGGCGCCGTCGATGATGTCGTCATGCACCAGCGTTGCGGTGTGCACCATCTCCACCACGGTACCCAGGCGGATGGCGCCGTGACCGGAGTAACCGAGCATGTGCGCGGCTAGTAATAGCAGGGACGGCCGAATGCGCTTGCCGCCGCCCTCCCTCAGATATTCGGCGATCTCCGTGATGGTGCTGACGCCGGAGGCGGCGTCGCGGCCCAACTCCTGCTCGATGGCCACGAGGTCGTCTCGCAGCAAATCGAAGACCTCTCTCGCCGTCGCTATGGCCAGTGTGCTCAAAGTTCTCCGGTTCCCGTGCTTTATCCTACAGTGCGGCCGCTGCTGCTGGGTCGTTGACCCAGGGAAGGGCTGCCCCACCGCAGGGGTTCAATTCGTGCGGTAGTTCGTAAACTGCAACTCCAACCCAAGATCCTTGCCCCGTAACAAGGCGATAATCGCCTGCAGTTCGTCACGGTCTTTGCTCGATATTCTGACTGTATCGCCTTGGATGCTGGCCTGCGCCTTCTTTTTCGAATCCTTGACCAGGCGAACGATTTCTTTGGCCTTTTCCGTGGGGATGCCCTGCTGTAGCTTGATCTTCTGCCGCACACTCTGGCCGGAGGCCTGCTCCAGCTTTTCGTAGGTCAGATTCTTCAGAGAGACGCCGCGCTTCACCAGCTTCTGACCCAGGATTTCCTTGACCGCCTCCAGCTTGTACTCTCCAGCAGAGGCCAACTGAATCGCATCGCTGCCCTCCAGCGTGACTTCAGAGTGAGAATCCTTTAGGTCAAAGCGCTGTCTGATCTCCTTCAGCGCCTGGTCGATGGCGTTGCGGACCTCCTGAATATCCACCTTGCTGACAATGTCGAACGAATTCTCCTGGGCCATGGCTTCTCTTATCCTCAATCGTCGAACTGTCGCTCCGGCACTGTTGCTCCTGACTGGAGCGACAAAGGCTGCCGTACGCAGTACCCGTGCGCAGCACCTCTACCAGTTTCCCACGTCTGCCCCAAGACGAAACAGCCTGGAGAAGCTTTTCGTGGTTTCAGCGGCGATTTCTTCATCCGTAACGGCCAGTAATCCGGCCAAAGTGTGGGCAGTCCGGGTCACAAAGGCCGGTTCGTTGCGCTTGCCGCGATCGGGCGCGGGGGCCAGCCAGGGCGCGTCCGTCTCCACCAGAATCCCGTCCAGAGGCAGCTTTGCCGCCACATCGCGTAGCGGCTGAGCCTTGGGATAGGTCAAATTCCCCGCAAACGACACCAGAAACCCAAGGTCAAGCGACCGCCGAGCCTGCTCCCAGCCGCCTCCGAAACAGTGCATCACGCCACCCAGGCCAGTTTGCCGCCAATGCCCCTCCAGAATCTCGAACAGATCGTCCCACGCCCCCTTGTCATCTTCGCCAGCGCCGTCCTTTGGCCGGCAATGGATCAGAATCGGCCGCTTACGCCCCGCCGCAATCTCCAGTTGGCGAATCAGCCCCGCACGCTGCACCGGGTGCGCCGCGCCCTCATGGTAGTAGTCCAGCCCAATCTCCCCGCAGGCAATCACCTCCGGCTCAGCCAGCAGCCCGTCCAGCTTGGCCAGCACGCCATCGTCAATTTCATGCGTGTTGTGCGGATAAACCCCAGCGCTCGCATAAAGCCGCGGCATGTTTGGCTGTCCATTGAACTCGCGGCAAACATGGAGCGCCCGATCCATCCCCTCCGCCTGCTCCCCAATGCCGATGGCAAGCACCGCGCCCACGCCTGCCTCAAAGGCGCGGCTGAGCATCGCCCCGCGGTCGTCCGCGTAGCGCTCGCTGTCCAGGTGCGCGTGGGAATCGATCAGCAAAGTGAGTCCTCAAGGAAAGAATCAGCTTAATGCACTTGCCGGCGGATCGACCACTTGCAACTCCAGGTGATCTTCGAAGTAGTCGAAGTCGCTGTCGCAATGCAGCAACTGGTGGCCTTCCTCAATGCAGAAGGTGGCGACAAACGTGTCGATTGTGTTGCGGATCGTAATGCCTAGTCCGCGCAACGTCCGATAATTCCGCGCCGAGGCGATGGCCAACTCAGTACTGCCGGTTTCAAAGAGGGTAAACTGGCTGAGCGCATCGACTGTCTCAGTGAACCGCTTGTCGCTGCGAATGCCCTGCAATACCTCACTCAAAATCAGGCTGGTGATTCCGATCGGTTCAAAGCCAATGTGCAGGTTCAGCCAATCGGTCTGCTCGTTATGCTTGTCAGCCAAAAAGTCGATTAGGACCGAAGAGTCGACTATGACCATGGTCTAGCTCAGTTCCGCGGGAAAGACTGGTTGCTGCTCCGCAGCTTGCAGATGCGCACTTTCTGGCTGTGCATGCTGTTCCGCCAGACGCCGTTTCTTCACAATCTCCTCGTCGGAGGCGAACCAGTCGTCGTCATGGCCGCGCCAAACCACTTTGCCGCGCAACGCGCGGAGGCCTTCCTGTGCCTTGAGCCGGACAGCCAAGTGCATACTGGCTTCCACCGCCGCCTTCTTGGTGGTGGTGTTGGTCGCAGCCATGGTTTTCGTCATCAATTCGTCGTCGATCTCGATATTGGTCCGCATACGCCGCACCTCCCGATGTGTAAGTATGGCACGATTTATGTGTAGAGGGCAACGCAACTACGGGCGTTTGGGCGGCTCAGTTCCGCGGAAAACCCTACTTCAGCCGCGCCCCCAACGGAACCTCTTCCAGAAATCCGGCCAGCACGGGAACGCCGCCCTCAAGCGATGCGGCCAGCAGCATCCCGTTCGACTCCAGCCCCCGCATCTTCCGCGGAGCCAGATTCGCCACGATGATGATCTTCCTGCCGATCAGCTTTTCCGGTTCGTAGTACTGCGCGATGCCGGCCAGAATCTGGCGCTTCTCGTAGCCCAGATCGACCTCCAGGCGCAGCAGCTTGTCCGCCTTGGGTACCCGCTCGGCCACCAGAATCTGCGCCACCCGCAGCTCCACCTTGGCGAAGTCGTCGATGGTGATGTGCTGCGGCGCCTGCGGTGGGGCAGACGGCTGCTCCAGAGCCAAGACCGGGGCCAAGACCGGGGCCGCATGTGCCACGGGCGATTGAACGGCGTGAGCAGCGGGAGAAGCTTCCTCAGGGGCTAAAGCCCCTTGTTCAGTCTTATGCGTTTGCGGCACGACTGAAGTCGTGCCCTGACACACTTCCGGAGCAGGCGCCGGACTTGACGCGGTCTTGGCCTCAGGGACCTTTGTGGGTGCAGGTGCAGCTTCAGGGGCTGCAGCGCCGTGGCCTGATGCACCGCCGGCAGCTTCAATGACTGTTTTGTTGTTCTGGTCTTCAATGTTTTGCATACGTTCTACCGCGTCCTTTTCCGCGCGGGGAAACAGCGGCGCGGGCTCACCAAACTTTGTCCCGGCTTTCAATCCACCCCACGCGATTTCTGTCAAAAATGAACTCTTTGCCGCGTCCGCAATCTCGCCCTGCCCAAGCTGCCGCCAGACCTTGGCAGCCGACTCCGGCAAAATGGGATAGACCAGCGCCGTGATGATGCGGATGGCCTCGGCTGCCGTAGCCAGTACCCGCGCCTGGAGCGCTACATGCTCCGCCTCCGACCGCTCCGCCGGCCGTTTCCACGGCGCATTGGCGGTCAGGTAGCCGTCGGTCTCCGCCACCAGCGTCCACAGGCCCTTGAGAGCTTCAGAGAAATTCAGCTCGTCGAACTCCGGACTAAACGCGGCGATAGCTCGCACGGCGCTCTCGCGCAGAACTGCCTCGGCGCCAGTCTCGGCCCCCGCCTCCGGCAAGACCCCGCCAAAGTACTTGTGAACCATGTTGACCACGCGGCTCACCAGGTTGCCGTAGCCGTTGGCCAGGTCGCCGTTGTAGCGCTGCACCAGTGCATCGAAGCTGAAGCTGCCATCCTGCCCGAAGGGAATCTCCCGCAGCAGGAAGTACCTCAAAGCATCCGCCCCCAGAACCTCCTGCACCGTCTCGGCCCGCACAATGTTGCCCCTCGACTTCGACATCTTGCCCTGGTCGAAGAGCAGCCAGCCGTTGGCCTTCACCGACCGCGGCACGGCAATCCCCGCCGCCATCAGAAACGCCGGCCAATAGACGCAGTGGAAGCGGCTGATCTCCTTGCCGATCAGGTGCATGTCCGCCGGCCAGAACTTGGCAAACCGCGCCTGATCCGCCGCATCGTCCGACCCATAACCCAGCGCTGTAATGTAGTTGGCCAAAGCGTCCAGCCACACATAAACCACATGCTTTTCGTCGCCAGGAACGGGGATGCCCCAGGAAAAACTTGTCCGGCTCACCGATAGGTCCTTCAGGCCTCCGCGGACAAACGAAATCACCTCGCGCCGCGTGGATTCCGGTCCCATGAACCCTGGATTCGCGTCGTAAAACTCCAGCAGCTTGCGCTCGAAGGCCGAAAGCTTGAAGAAATAATTCTCTTCGCTCACCGTCTCCGTAATGCGTCCGCAATCCGGGCAGGGCGTTCCCGGAGGCCCGTCCACATAAGCCTCATCGGAGACGCAATACTGGCCCGTATACGACCCCTTATAGATGAATCCACGGTCGCGCAGCGTGGCGAACAGCCGCTGCACGCCGCGCTTGTGCCGATCTTCGGTCGTTCGAATAAAGTCGTCGTAGGTCAGCCCCAGGCGGTCCCACAGACCGCGAAACTCCGCCGAAATGGCTGCGGCAAACTCGGCAGGCGTGCGCCCAGCGAGTTCAGCCGATCGCTCAATCTTTTGCCCGTGCTCGTCAGTGCCGGTCAGGAACCAGGTCTCGATGCCCAGCGCCCGTTTCCTCCGCGCAATCGCATCGCACACGATGGTCGAGTAGGCGTGCCCCAGGTGCGGCCGCGCATTCACGTAGTAGATCGGCGTGGTCAGGTAATAGCGGCTTGGATTCGAGCTCGGATCGGTCATCGGAAGTGTATGCCTGAGGCGGCAATCTGACTCCATCTTACGGCATTAGGCTCATTCGCCTGTCCCTCAATCCACATCAACCTCACAGGCTCCATCTCAGTTGTATTTTCGTATGGCAAGTATGCGCAACCTGTGCTTACCTTGTGATGAGAGGACTTCTTATGGATGATTGCAGGCTCTCAAATCGACCCTCAGATGCATATTGGATCGAAGGACGCGACTTCGATTGGAAGAAATGCGAGTGCGGGCAAATATTCCGCTTGAAGGATAACGAAGTGTTCCCGCCCCATAAACCAAAACCGTTGAGGAGAACACCATTGAAGAAAAGGCCGAGGGTCGCCCGGTCTGGCAAATCAGGTCGATGACCTTTCGGACCTGTCGCCCCGCCCCCTGCGAGCGAACAGGCGAGATGGGTGCCTCGGTTCGGATGTTAGAATCACCTTGAAAATCAAGGATTTCTGAGGCCTTCCCGACGTGTATCTGGAAATGCAAAACCGGCTCGCCGAACATCTTCGCGGTGTTCTCAGGTCAAAATACGATCTCGAACTCCAGAGCATTCCCATCGAGATCCCCCCCGATCTCAAATTCGGAGAGTTGTCCGCTCCGGTTGCCTTCGAGCTGGCCCGCAAACTCCGCAAGGAGCCTAAAGTCATCGCGCAGGAGATCGTAGCCGCACTGGGTTCGATTGATGGTTTCGCCGGCTTTGAAGTTGCCGGAGCGGGATATATCAATGGCCGCCTCGACCGCACTGCCGGAGCTCGAAACACAGCCCTCGAATCCTATTTCTATATTCGCCTGCTTGAGAAATCAGGCCCTGTGCAACATTCGCTGGTCGAGCACACCAGCATCAATCCCAACAAGGCCGCGCACATCGGCCACCTGCGCAACGCCATTCTCGGCGACACCTTTGTCCGCCTCCTTCGCGCCGCCGGGCAAAGGGTGGATGTGCAGAACTACATCGACAACACCGGCGTGCAAGTGGCCGATGTGGTGGTTGGCTTTCTTTATCTTGAAGGCCGGTCGGTTGCTCAAGTGCGCCAGTTACTCGATGGTCTCAAGCGAAAAGGCGAGCGGGTGGACTACTACTGCTGGGACCTGTATGCGGGCACCTCGCAGTGGTATGAGCAAGGAAGCGAAGACGAGAATGCCGCGCGCAAGAAGTTGCGCTATGCCACCCTGCACGAGATTGAACACGGTGGAAACGAGACGGCCGAGATCGCCGAGCTGATCTCGACCGCCGTACTCAAGCGCCATCTTGAAACCATGCTGCGCCTGGACATCGAGTACGACTTTCTGCCCCGCGAGAGCGAGATTCTCCGCCTCAAGTTTTGGGATGCGGCCTTCGAGCAGCTCAAGAACACCGGTGTCCTCTACTTTGAGACTGAAGGCAAGAACAAGGGTTGCTGGGTCATGCGGCGGCCCGGCGCAGAAGTAGCCGAAGGAGCGCTCGATGAAGACGCCAAAGTGATTGTTCGCTCCAATAACACCGTAACTTACGTGGGCAAGGACATTGCTTATCACTTATGGAAGTTCGGCCTTCTGGGCAAGGACTTTGGATACAAGCCATTCTTCACTTATCCGGATCATGAGTGCTGGATCTCAGCCGAGCATGGCGATGAGCCGCATCCGCATTTTGGCGGGGCGCAGGCGATCTATAACGTAATCGATTCGCGTCAGAGCGACCCGCAAGCCAACGTGATTCAGGCACTGCGAGGGATGGGATACACCGAACAGGCCGACCGCTATACGCACTTCAGTTATGAAATGGTCGCCCTCACGCCCCGATGCGCGGTCGAGTTAGGTTACAGCGTGTCCGACGAAGACCTGGCCCGGCCTTACATTGAAGTAAGTGGCCGCAAGGGCTTCGGCGTCAAGGCCGACGACCTCATCGACAAACTCATTGCGGCCACCAGGGCCGAGGTGGACGCACGCCAGACCGGCGGCGCCGACGCCGAGGCTGGCCGCCAGCGCATCGCGGAACAGATCGCCATTGGAGCGCTCCGCTACTTCATGCTCAAGTTCACGCGCAACTCGGTGATCGCCTTCGACTTCAAGGACGCGCTGAGCTTTGAGGGCGAGACCGGCCCCTATATTCAATACGCCGTGGTCCGCGCCCGCAACATCTTCCGCAAGGCCGGAATCACGCCCGAAGCTGTCTTGGCTGAGTTTAAAGCCATCGATCCCACTGCATATCTCGAAGGTCCTGCCGCCGAAGATATCTGGGTCCTGTGGCTGCGCGCTGCGCGGCGTACCCTGGTGCTGGAGCAATGCATTAGCACTTCGGAGCCGGCCTATCTTGCCAAACATGCCTTCCAGTTAGCCCAGGAGTTCAATAACTTCTACCACAAGCACCACATCCTCACCGAAGAGGATCCGGCGCGGAAGACCTTCCTGCTGGCCACGGCGGCTGTTGCTCTGCGGGAGTTAGTAGAAGTCCTAAGTTGGCTGGGCATCGAAAGCCCGGAGGCGATGTAAAGATCTCGCCCTCCCCGCGGCATTTGCAGGGGAGCAAGAGACCGCGGTTGAAATTTGCGGTCTCCCATTCTTGCGACAACACTGTATCGAAGGTGGCGCACCGGCAACGGAATTCTATACCAGTCTCGCGGGTTCGGGCCACATCAGCCCGCGGTGCGTGCAGAGCCGGCTCTTTTTTGTTTGCCATTCATGCATTTGCCGTGTTAGGCTCCAACGACGCTGTGAATTCCCCGGGATGCGGAAAGCCACTCCGCATTGAGGTCACGGCACAACGCATCGTTGTCCAAATACAAATGGAGGAACTATGAAAGGGAAGTTGAAGTTTTTTCTCCTTGCTGCTAGCGCTCTAGCAGTCCTGTCATTCGTTGCGCCTGCCTTCGCGGGCGATCAGGATTTCACACTCGTTAACAAGACCGGCTATGACATTGCTTCGGTCTATGCCTCTCCGGTAAAAGCCGACAATTGGGGCAACGACATCATGGGGAAGGATGTGCTCGCGGATGGCGCTAGCGTAAACATCACCTTCCCGCATGACGCGAACGCCTGCCATTGGGATATTAAGGTTGTCTATGAAGACAAGGAAACTGCCGTTTGGAACGACATCAATCTATGTGAAGTGTCGAAAATAACCGTGCATTGGAATAAGGACACGGGCGAGACTTCAGCCGTCACAGAATAGCCTTTGACGTTAGGGGCCTGGGGCGGAAGCCTGAAAGACAATTGCGTGGCCTCCGCCCCAGGCCATCAGAAATCGGTTCCATCATTGAATGATTCGCACCCCCCGCCCCTGGGGACACACTCCTGCGATAACTGGCTATTGCGGGCCACGTATTTTACATAGGGCGACATTTGAACTCAGGGCTGGCAATAACCGGTTGGAATTCTTGGCTTCCGACTGTCTTTGCCGGTTCCATCTTTCCTAAACAGCTAGCAGCTAGTAACTCCTCACCCACTCCAGAATCGACCTAACCGCAACCCCGCTCGGCCCTTTGGCAATGTAGGGCTTCGCCTCTTCTACCCAAGCCATGCCGGCAATGTCCAGGTGAATCCACGGCGTGTCTTCCGCAAACACTTTCAAGAACTCCGCCGCTGTGCTGGCCCCGCCCCAGCGTCCGCCCGTGTTCTTGATGTCGCCGATGTCGCTCTTGATTTGCTCGGCGTATTCTTCGCCCAAAGGCAGCCGCCAGAACTTTTCGCCTGAGGTGGCGAGCGCCGCATCGAACTTGGCATAGCTCTCATCGTCGTTGGAAAAAACTCCGGCATTGGCCGAACCCAGCGCAACCACGCATGCTCCGGTAAGTGTGGCCGCGTCAATTAAGTGCGTCGCGCCCAGTTGCTTTGCATAACTCAGTCCGTCGGCCAGCACCAGCCGTCCTTCGGCGTCGGTGTTGATGATCTCGATGGTCTTGCCGGACATGGCCGTCTCCACGTCGCCCGGCTTATAAGCCTTGCCGTCGGGCATGTTTTCCGCCGCGCACACAACCCCAATCACGCGCACCTTGGGCTTTAGCAGGGCAATGGCGCGCATGGCGCCGAGCATGGCCGCGCCGCCGGCCATGTCGTATTTCATCTTCTCCATATTGTCCGAAGGCTTGATGGAGATGCCGCCGGTGTCGAAGGTGATGCCCTTGCCCACGAGTCCGAGCACCGGCCCATCCACCACGCCCTCAGGCTCATAACGCAACACGATCAGCGCAGGCGGTTCCTCAGAGCCTTGCGCGACGCTCCAGAATGCGCCCATCTTCAGCTCGTGAAGCTTCTCTGTGGAGTGGACCTCGACCTTCAGGCCGACTTCGGCTGCCATTTCGGCGGCACGATGGCCCAGAATCGTGGGGGTGAGCTTGTTACCCGGCTCGTTGACCAGCGAGCGCGTAAAGTCCTGGCTTTCGCCCACGATCATTCCCTCGGCAAAGGCTGCTTGCAGGGCGTCCTGATCGGAATTGCCGGTGGCGGCGAGCGTGAAGGATTGGACGCTCTGGTCCTTGCGGTCGCTGCGATAGGTGTCAGGATCGAAGTCGCCCACAAGAGCGCCCTCGACGGCGGCGCGGACGCTGCCTGGGCCAGAAATTGCCTCCAGTTCAGGCAGGGCCAAAACCAGCTCCCGAATCCCGCGCGGCTTGGTGAAGCGGACGGCGGTGCCGGCTGCGTTGCGTACGCCGTGGACCGTGGCTTTGGCCTGTTTGCCCAGGCCAACAATCAAGAGCCGTTTTGCCCCCAGCCCGGCGGGGCCATGCAGCAGCGCAGTTTCGTTGGCGCCGGCCTTGTATTCGCCGCTGGCCAGCAGGGCAGCCGCGGCGGCCTTCACCGCTTCGTCGGTCGTCAGCAGCACCGGCTCGGGCTTGGCGTCGGACGCTTTCGAGGTTTGTGTGTCGGCGGCCAGCACCGCCAGCAGTTCGGTTTCAATTCCAGCAAGATTGGCAAAAGACAATGTGGTCTTCATGGCAGTATTGTTTCACCCAATGGCCAGTATTCCCAACACCGTTTGCCTTATGATCCAAGCAGCACTTGAGCGGTCCTTTCATACTGTTTGCTCATTACGACATACCCAAAGAACGTGACCCGGACACACTCTTTCCCCCCAGAACCGAGCGTTACCGTTCATCCGGCGTTGCTGCAAATGCTCCAAGGACCGCATTTTAATGGCCCCCTTTTTTGGGTTTTGCAACCGCAAAGCGGGAAACGAGGCCATTATGTCAAGTTCATTTGTGATAAAACTTGACACTGGAATTCCACTAACAGAGGTATGCGGACGTTTCTACTCGCGCTAATAGCCGCGCTCACTATTTTCGATTATGATGAATATCGAAAACAGGACGCTCGGCTATTTTCGAGCCTGAAGAGGAAGATGACAGCAATTGCAAACATTCCCGGCAAAAGGGTTTCCCTGGGCAAGTATTCGGCCTTTGTCCCCGCTCCACTGCCTCCAAAGCTGGACTGGACGCCCCGTCTTATTCGAGTGCTCTCCGACGCAGACCGCTTGATCGGCAGACTGGCTGGCGAGGGCGGACGGCTGGCCAAACCTCATGTGCCGATGCAGCCCTTTGTGCGGCGCGAGGCGGTCCTCTCAAGCAGGATCGAAGGCACGCAGGCCACACTTGGTGAATTGCTGGCAGCCGAAGCGGGCGCAGTTGTGGACAGGAGTCCGGAAGACCTCCGTGAGGTTGGAAACTATGTGGTGGCGTTGGAACATGGCATCTCCCTTCTCAAGGAACTCCCACTTTGCGTACGTCTCGTTCGCGAGTTGCACGAAAAGCTTATGGAGGGCGTGAGAGGGCATAACGCCGCTCCAGGACACTTCCGCACTACACAGAATTGGATCGGCAAACCCGGCAGCACACCAGAGACGGCTTCTTTTATTCCTCCACCGCCTGGCGAAGTGGCGCCTTGTCTGGCAGCCTGGGAGAATTTTCTCCACGATTCCGAACTGCCGCCGCTGGTGACCATTGCGCTTGCCCACTATCAGTTCGAAGCCATACACCCTTTTCTCGATGGCAATGGCCGCGTGGGACGTTTGCTGGTCACGTTGTTTCTTACCGAAAGGAAGATTCTTCCCGCTCCCTTGCTCTATCTCTCGGCGTTTTTTGAAGCATCGCGACGGGACTACTACGAAGGCTTGCGAGCAGTCAGCGAGCGCGGCGCGTGGCAAGACTGGCTGGAATATTTTTTGCAGGGAATCGCCCGCATGTCCGAAGATGCGGTGAGCCGGGCAACACGCATCAACGATCTACTGGCTGAATGGCGAAGGAAGCTTGCCAGCGAATCGACGAACACACCGTTGAGGGTGATCGATCTGCTGGCGGCGAATCCATTCATTACCACCACTGGTGTTGCCGATCGACTGGGACTTGCCTTCACTACGGCACAGCGTGCGATTGAACGGCTGGAACGAAACGATATTGTGCAACAGACGACGGACGCGAAACGCAGCCGTGTCTACTGTGCGCGAGCGCTGCTTGAGATCCTTGAAGAACCGGCTCACCTTACGCCGGAGGCTTCGGAATGAAAGCTCGCGGCCTTTCAACTCTCTCGTCATGGCACTGAGGGACCGGCATCGTTCTTTGAGTCTTGGTTGATGAAGCTGGAGCTTCTATCTATGAATCCGGCGCAACTTGTCCCAGTTCTGACGCCACACGGCCATCTCTTGCTGGCGCGGGAGGCGGATGCCGTTGCGCTCGACGAAGAGGTGGCGCGGCGCCTTGAGGAGTCTTTTGTGCGCGGCGCGGGCCATGGACTTCTGCAACTGGGCGCCGGGGAGGTGGGCACAGCTCTGCCCACCGTGTTTTCTTATTGGCGGGAGTTTGCGGCGCGTTATGTGACGGCGCTTTGCACTCACCCCAGTCTCTCCTCGGATGCGACCGACACAAAGGCTGCGGAAGCAGTTGCGCCTCCGCCCGATGCGGAGTTGGAGTGGCTGGCCATAGCTCCGCCACTGATGACCGGCGCGGAATATCTGACCGGGCAAGTATTGCGCGCGTTGTGGCGGGAGATGGACAAGGCGCTGCGGGTTGAGTTGTCCGAGGCGCGCTGCGGGGTGCAGGAGTTTCTGAAGCACCGCAATCCGGCGTGGAATCTGGTGGGGCGCGTCTGCTTCAATCTGGCTGAAAATCGCGGCGATGCTGAGTCGCCTTTCGCCTTTCTTGCTACTTACACAGTGCGCCTCTCGGCGCACTCCAAGGCCCAGCACCTGCCGCTGGGGCAGGCTTTGCGCGAGTATGAGGGACCGGCCAACCGGGATCGCCTGCTGTCCTTGCTGCTGCCGGTGCAGCGCGCCGCGGAGAGTTGCGCGTGGCTGAAGACCATGGTGGAGGCGGGCGAAATCTTTCACCCGCTGCGCTGGACCCCCGGTGAAGCCACGCAGTTCCTGCGCGACTGCCCGCAACTGGAGCAGGCGGGCATCGTCGTCCGTATGCCGGCAACGTGGCCCTCTCATCGCCCGCCGCGCCCGCGCGTGACCGCCAAGGTGGGTGGCGCGGCTCCGTCGCTGCTGGGCCAGGATGCGCTGCTCGATTTTAAGATGGAAGTTACGCTCGACGGCGATGCGCTGACCGCGGCCGAGATTCGCAAGCTGCTGGCGGAGACCGAGGGGCTGGCGATGGTGCGCGGGCGCTGGGTCGAAGTGGATCGCGAACAGCTCAGCCGCATGATCGACCGCTTCAGCGCGGCGGAATGCACAGCGGCCCGCGATGGCCTCAACTTTGGCGAAGCTATGCGCATGGTGGCCGGCGCGCAGATTGATGCAGGGGATGCTGCCGGCGAGGTGGAAGCCGATTGGGCGCAGGTGACTGCCGGCGACTGGCTTGCCGAGACCCTAAAGGCGCTGCGCAGCCAGGAGGGCCTGGAGGCGATCGATCCCGGCAAAGCGCTGAAGGGAACGCTGCGGCCTTATCAACAAGTTGGTGTGCGCTGGCTTTATCTGCTGGCGAAACTCGGTCTGGGCGCCTGCCTGGCCGACGACATGGGCTTGGGCAAGACCATCCAGGTGCTTTCGCTGCTGCTGGTGCTGAAGAAGCAGACCAACGGCAAGCCGAGCCTGCTGGTGGCTCCGGCCTCTCTCCTGGCCAACTGGGCCTCGGAGCTGGAGCGATTTGCGCCCAGCTTGAAGGTGATGATCGCGCACACGTCGGCTGTCTCCGGCGAAGAGTTGAAGAAGATGCCGGTGGAAGCCCTCACCCGCGTGGATGTGGTGATTACAAGCTATGGCTCCTTGCTGCGCCTGCCTTGGCTCACGGAAACCAACTGGCAATTGGCGGTGCTGGACGAAGCACAGGCCATCAAGAATCCCAGCGCCAAGCAGACCCGGGTCACCAAGCAACTGAAGGCTGGTTCGCGCTTCGCATTGACCGGAACTCCCGTCGAAAATCGGCTTGGCGATCTATGGTCCATCTTTGACTTCATCAATCCCGGCCTGCTGGGATCGCCTAAAGAGTTCACGAAGTTCACCAAGCGCCTTGCCGAGCGGACTCACAATCCCTACGGACCGCTGCGCGAGCTGGTGCGTCCGTACATTCTGCGGCGGCTGAAGACCGACAGGGCGGTGATCGCCGACCTGCCGGACAAGACGGAAGTGAAGGCCTTTTGCCAGCTCAGCCGCAAGCAGGCCGCGCTCTACGAGCAGGCGGTCGAAGCTCTTGCCGGGCAGTTGCAAACCGCCGAGGGGATTCGCCGCAAGGGGCTGGTGCTGTCATTCCTGATGCGCTTCAAGCAGATTTGCAACCACCCATCGCAGTGGCTGGGCGACGGCGCCTGGAGCGAGGCCGACAGCGGCAAATGGGCGCGGCTGCGCGACATTGCCGAAGTGATTGCGGCCCGCCAGGAGAAAGTGCTGGTCTTTACGCAATTCCGCGAAGTGACGGCTCCGCTGGCATCCTTTCTGGGCTCCATCTTTGGGCGGCCGGGATTGGTGCTGCATGGGGAGACCGCGGTGAAGAGCCGCAAGGAACTGGTGCGCCGCTTTCAGGAAGACGAAGCCGTGGGCTTTTTTGTACTTTCGTTGAAAGCAGGTGGAACGGGACTGAATCTGACCGCCGCCTCGCACGTAATCCACTTCGACCGCTGGTGGAATCCGGCAGTGGAGAACCAGGCCACCGACCGCGCCTTCCGCATCGGCCAGAAGAAGAACGTGCTGGTGCATAAGTTTGTCTGCCAGGGGACGGTCGAAGAGAAGATCGACCAGATGATCGAGTCCAAGCGCCAGATCGCGCAGGATATGCTGGAAGGCGGCGTCGGTGTGCTGCTGACCGAAATGAAGGACGACGAATTGCTCAAGATGGTGGCGCTGGACCTCAGTGCGGCGCTCAAGGAGACATAGAGAATGTACGATGGCTACGGATGGGCTCCTTATGTGCCGGTGGCGGAGCGGCGGCGCAAGGCACTGAAGAAGATGGAGAGCCTGCGCAAGAGAGGCCAGGCGATCTCCCCCGTAACCGTCGATGGCCGCACCATCGCCAAAACCTTCTGGGGAAAGGCCTGGTGCGAGAATCTGGAGTCGTACAGCGACTATGAAAATCGCCTTCCGCGCGGGCGGACTTACGTGCGCAACGGATCGGTTCTTGATCTCCAGGTGGCTTCCGGCCGGATCAAGGCGCTGGTCAGCGGTTCGGAGATTTATACCGTTGAAGTCCAGGTCCATCCGGTTGCGCAGCCGCACTGGCAGTCGATCTGCGCGGACTGCGCGGGATCCATCGATTCGCTGGTCGAACTGCTTCAAGGGCGGCTCTCCAAAGGCGTGATGGAGCGCATCAGCCAGCAGCGGACCGGACTGTTCCCGTCGCCCAAAGAGATCAAGCTATCGTGCAGTTGCCCGGACTGGGCGGAGATGTGCAAGCATGTCGCGGCTGTTCTCTATGGCGTCGGCGCTCGCCTAGACCAACAGCCCGAGTTGCTCTTCCAGCTTCGCGCTGTGAACGAAAAGGAACTGATCGCCAGCGCCGGTAAGGCGAAGGCGCTTCCGCGCGCCGGCAAGAGCCCGTCCGCCGCGAAGGTTCTTGTTGAAGAGGATCTGTCCAAACTCTTTGGGCTGGACATTGCCGCGTCCGCGTCGCCGGCCAAGGCCGTTCGCGCCAAAAGTGCGGTCGTTACAAAATCGAAGCCGGTTGACTCAAAGACCAAGCCGCCGCAAAAGACCGGAAATTCCCAGGTAACGAAGAAATCCGCTGCGCAAACAGAGACAACAGTGAAAAAGAAACCGGTTGCAGCATCCGCGAAATCCAAATCGGACAAGGCGGAAGATCTCAAGAAGGCTGCCGGAAAGCCCCCTACAAAACGCGCAAGTTCCGCCACAAATGGCGCGGTGGGCAATGCAAAAAAGAAGACTTCCACCAACAAGTCCAGCGCCAAGCGCTCTTCGCAAACGCAGCCAGTTGCAATCCAACGCAGAGGTCCAGGGAAAAGCCACGCCAAGCCTTGATCCTAGCGCGAGGAAGAGACTGGACTCTTGCTCGACTTGGTCGTGAATGTATTCGCTGGCAGCAAGAAGCTGTTCTCTGGTTGGTTGGAGAAGCCTTTCCAAGAATGGAGCAAATAACATGACCAAGCGCCGCGAGCCAATGGACAGAGTGATCGAATCGGCCCTGCAACCTGGGCGCTTTATCGGCTGGAGTGAAGGGGGTGCTTTCGTATCGGGCCTGGGGGACCTGGAGCGCGAGATCGCAGCTTTGACGGCCAGCAGTCCCGCGCGGGCTGTCGCTCTCTATGAGGCGTTCATCGCCGCCTGCAACCTGAAAGCCGAGGAAATCGACGACTCGGATGGCCAATTCGGAAGGTTTGCAGGCAGCCTCTTTTGCGGCTGGATTCAGGCGCGACAGGCGGCCGGTTCCGATCCAGAAGCAACGGCTGAAATCCTTCTGGCTTGGATGAAGAACGACGACTACGGCTTCTGCAACGAACTCGGCTCTGATGCGGTCAAGGTGCTGGACAGTGCGGGGATGGCGGCCTTCGA
The DNA here is from genome assembly GCA_003138365.1 of Acidobacteriaceae bacterium. Lineage (GTDB taxonomy): Bacteria > Acidobacteriota > Terriglobia > Terriglobales > Acidobacteriaceae > Telmatobacter. The sequence continues at coordinate 2,230 of PLFY01000085.1, read as the reverse complement.
GCGGGCGGTGCGAGTCCGCTTTGAAGCCTCATGTGGAAAGCGAGAACAGAAGACCGGCAACTACATCCGTGATCAGTGGGGCCAAATCCTCAGATCCATCTATGCGCAGCAACGCAGCGTAGAGAAGTATCTCGACCTTACCGCACGGACCGGCCTCACACAGCCCGACTGCGAAACCATTGCGACCATGCTTCAAGCAAAGCGCAAACCCAACGACGCGCTCTCATGGCTTGAGCGCGGCATCGAAATGGAGAACGCGGGCTCATTCAGAACAGGCGCGAGTTACAAGCTCGTCGGAATGCGGCGCGCCTTGCTGGCGAAGCTGGGCCGCGGGCGTGAAGCGTTGGACTCGGCCTGGGCAGAGTTCCAGGCGCATCCGAGCAAGTTCGCCTACGATGAACTACTTCGCTACATTCCGAGATCCGAGCGCGGTTCATGGCATGAAAAGGCGATGGCCATGTCCGAGCAAGCCGATTTGGCGTCCCTCATCGAGTTATGGATCGGCGTGAAAGAAACCGAACGGCTGGTGGAACGTCTGAATCGCGTCAGCGATCCAGAACTTGAGGGATTGAGCCACTATGTTACAGAACCGGCTGCGAAACATCTTGCCAGGACTCATCCAGCCGTCGCGGCGAAGGTCTTTCGCGCCTTGTGCCTCCGCATCTTATACGCCGCAAAGAGCAAGTATTACCATGAGGCGCTCGCGAACCTTGAAGAAGCTCGAAGATGTTACCAGTCGGCTGGGCTCGACGAAAGGTGGAGGGAACTGGTGACCGAGATCCGCCGGGAGCATCACCGCAAGTCCGGTTTCATGCCTGGCTTCGAAGCAATCGTTGCAGGCAAAAGAGCGCGGATGGAATCGTCCCTTCTCGATAGGGCGCGTAAGCAATGGGCACGCAAGGCTAAACCATAACGGCATTACTTTCGCCATGCCGCAAGTATTTCCTCTACATCGACGGCGATTCGCTCACGAGCGTCGGCGCGATCCACTCCACTGGCCAGCAGCTTGTCGTATTCGGTGTGGTTGTGGCGAACCGCGGCGGCAACCGCTAGAGTCAACGCGCGTTGCCCCAGATTCCGACCAGCCTCCGAACGGCCGCATGAAGGAAACTCTTGCGAACAACTTGCGCCGCTGCAGTGATCTTCTGTGGGGTTGAAAGGGTTGCCAAAACGTCAGTGGTAACGTCAGCTTCAATGTCTGGAATGTCCGACCAAAACGGAATTGTGAATTGCTCCGCGCCAGCGTTAAGCTGTGCTTGCATCTCACCATTGGGCACCACGACGCCCGATTGGTACAAGGCTGTGCACACCATTGAGTTTTCGACTTGATAGGCCGTGAATTCGGCGGGAACTACAACGTCAGAAATCTGAGTTTGTGGCATTGGGGTATCCTCGAATCAAATTTTGAATTGGATTGAGCTGGTTATTTACTTCACTCAGGTAGCCCCTACAGGTTGTGGTCGGTCGTTTGCACCGCAATTGCCACAAAGAATCAGTCGCTTGCGCAAGAGGTAAGGCGCCTCGACTTTGTTCTCCACACCTTGTTGAATGAATTTGCAAGGGGTCTGGGGCCTTCGGGTCGATCCGAAGACGAAAACCGCCAGGAAACCTGATCGACTACGCACAGGCAAAAGCGAATAGAATCGTCGCTCCCCCCACAGGTTGTGGTCACCTGAGTGAAGTAAATAACCAGCTGGATTGATTCCAGGCTTGCCGACTGGTTCGCCTTCGGCCCCGACTGGGGCGGCGTTACATGGTGCAGATGCCCGACTGGGCATGAGACAACTTAGCGCACATTGGGGATGAGCGCAAGCCTTTTATTTATAAATACATAGGTGGACGCTGGTGGATGCTTCCCATGTACGAGGCCGCTTGATTCCTGCTTACTGAGCATGAATGCTGTATTAGTCGAGGGGTCTAGGTGCATTTTTCAGCTTATCCATCGACTTCTTGTGCAGTTCCTGAGTCTCCGCCACAAAACGTGGGTTTGTTCGATCAGCCGGATTGTTTCCTTGGTATAGCTCCACATAAATACTGTCGCTATTCCAGTTAGCACCGTAGTCACTCCACGTTGCTCCAAACCCATTATGATACGGTATGGCGTTCTCTTCCGGTGCTATCCCAATCCTTTTCGTTATGTCGTCACGTGCGTCAGTGTATGAGGCTCTTAAATCCATTGAGAATTTTACCAAATGACCATCTTGAAATGTGGGAATTCCGGCTTTGTAGT
>PLFY01000220.1 GCA_003138365.1 Acidobacteriaceae bacterium | reverse complement strand
CGCTCCTCGGCAGTGCAAGCGGCAAAGAACTTCGTCAGATCCTCTGGCTGATAAATATCAACCTTCTTTTCGGTCGTCTTCGGCCAGTCGCCTTTACGGAGGTGGATAGACGCTCCCGCTGCTCTCATCGCTTGCAGTGTTACGATAACGCGCTTGTTGATTGTCTTCTGGTTCAGATTCCCATCACGTCCAGCAGCAAAGAGCTCCATTGCGTCCGAGCGGTCGAGTCGTGAAACAAGATGCTTCTTGCAGACAGAGCGGTACCAGCGGAGGTCATGTGCATAGGCCGGATACGTCGCTAGCCCCTTCGTCGCTTTCACATCCCGCAGGTAGTCCGCAATCGCCGAGTCAATCGTGGTGTCCTATTTGGTGGCTCTACCTTCTCACCAGCGGGTTGTTCAACGACCCCGGAGAGGATGCCACGCTGAAGATGCCAAGCATCCAGTGCCTCACGTGGTGTTGTTCCGCAGGGGCGCTGTTTGCGCTTACCGTTCTCCCGCCATTCGGCGTAAAACGTGCCCCCCTTTGAACTCGCGGGTTCCCCATTGATGAGCACGAGTTTGGGGTTCGGTTTTCCGTCCTGTTTGACCACCGGGACGAATTGCCATCTTTCCCCGATTCGGCGATACTGTTTAAGGTTCGCTTTGCCGCTCTTACTATCCATTTCTTATCCACGCCCCCAGCCAATGGCAATTCTAGCGAAGTGGATAGTAAAATGGATAGTAAACCTCAAGCAATCCGCTAAATGCTTGATTCTATGTGGCGCTATCGTCTAGGGGTTAGGACGTGAGATTCTCAATCTTAAAACCCGGGTTCGATTCCCGGTAGCGCTACCAACTATTTGACGCTAAAGCCCGCTAAATCAGCGGGCTTTGCTTTTGCCCGGAAAAGCGATCTGGCGCTTGCTCACCCCTGATAACGTCAATTCTGTGGCACACCCTGTGGCACAGTCGATTTGGCGAGGATGCACAGAAAGCGGTCTGTAAGCGCCTGCAAGTCCATCGCCTACCTTGTAGGCACAACGGGGTGCTGTGAGGAGTCTGGCGGGCTAGTGAGCAAGCAGGCCGATTGCTTGCTTGACGCTTTCAAATGCTTGCATGAATCGGGCATCAAAACCGGCACGGACATTTGTACACAGTTCAATGCTCCAGAATCCTGGAGGCAGTGAGGACTTTGGAAGGCGTCAGTTCGATTTTCACAGTCATTCCGAAACAAGGCGCAATTTAATCCACGGTGGGATTCCAGCGGCTTGCAGGACGGTGGTGAGGCGGAAGGACCATCCTGGTTTGCCAGAGCCTCTGAGGAGCGGAGAATTCGTCACAAGGCCAATTTGTGGGCAGGCTCCCGGTCCCAGCGGGTTTTAGATGTCCAGCAGCTCGGCCTTTAGGAAAGGCTAGGACGGATTTGGCCATTCACGACAGAAACTTTTTCCAAATTCATATCAGGCGCAAGAAAATCAGATTCAGGATTCAGGTTTCAACCGTGTAAAAAATTGAAATTTGAAATTCAATTTGCGAATTTGAAGGGCGCAGGACTTGGCGACGAAATGATTTATGTCGCCTTTTATGTCGAATCTTTGGCAAGGCCAAATTCTTACCGCCAGACCGTGGGCAAACGCATCCGGGGTTGCTTGTGCTTACCCTCAAGATCGCAGAAACGGTCCCATGTTGACTCATGCGGCATCACTTTGGCGGTCTCGATTTCAGAAATGGACTGACGACAAATGCCGATGATTTCTCCCAACAGCGATTGCGAAAGAGTAGCCTTTCGGCGCAGGGCCTTGAAGCGTCTGGCAACAACGAATTTATGATCTGGCCTGAATTCCATTTTCTCCGTCCCTGTCTGGCGATTGTGACACAAAACAGAATCAGAGCCGCCGGAATAGGTCCGGCAACGCCGTTTTCAGACCCTTGGCGACTTTTTCGATATTGACCAAGGAGACGTTCCGCACACCGCGCTCGATTCCGCTGTAGTATGTCCTGTGGAGGCCGGAACGCTCCGCAGCCTCCTCCTGAACGATCCCCTGTTCTTCGCGGATGCGACGGATTGCACGGCCAAACCGGATGCGAATATCGAGTGGCATTGCCTTTGATCTTCGCGTTCCGTAGTCGATGCGTACACACCCGATGCGTCACATTGTTGTTGACTTATCGAATGCCGGGATTCACCATTAATCTATCCCCCGAACCCGGTTTGACGCTCCCGCACCGCAAGGAAAGGAAACCCAAATGAATCCCGTAGTAGTCTTTCTTCTGCTCACGATTTCCGGCAGCCCAGTGGCGCTGGCCCAATGTGCGATACGTCCCATCAAGCCAATTCCTCCGATTGGATGCAAGGACGTTACGCCGGAGTGTATTAGCGATGGGAGCGGAAAGAGCCATTGGAATTGGATTTGCGTTCCGAACAATGCCGGGGCGGACACGAGAAACGATCCCGTGTGGAAGCCCCGCCAGACAGAACCTGCACCTCCTAATAGAGCAAATGCAACTCCCCATCAGGCAGTTCCAAGCACCTCTGCAAATGCTCCTTCTCAAGAATCTGCCGCTGCTCAAGAACCCGCCGGAGTGCCGATAGGGGAAATGAATGCGAGCGAGCAACACGCGGCGGAGCAACTTCGCGCCATAACTGAGGCGATCAAAAGCTGCCCCCATGATGTCTACCGGATGCCTGCATCGATAGAAGCCATGGAGGCTTCAGATGGGATGATTGAGACGTTTGGTCCTCCGACCAACGTGATCTGGAATGTCGAATCCAACCCATCAGGTCGCACTCATTTTCTGGGTTTAGTCGAGTATGTTTTCCCAAGGTCAGAGATGCCTCCTGTGGATTTCTGCAAGAGGTGGAGGATGAAGAAGAAGTATTGCTCAGAAGAGCTTCATCTACTCTTGGAAGACTATGATCGACAAGAGGCCCATCCCTGGCAATTCCGTTACGAATTTGACATCACTTCTCATGGACCGGAGTTCGTAAGATCATTCGGAAAAACCAAGCAGCGAGAAAATGAGCCGTGGCTACCAGGCGGTGCTGAGGTCTGTGGCAAACGAGCTATCTCTTTAGTGCTTAGCGACACAGGAACGAACAAATAAGCCGCACAGGTAGGCAATCATCTCGACAATAGTCCAGATGTGATTTTCGATTCCAGCTTCCATGCGGGGAATGCCCCAAGACTATGCCGCAGCCTATTTCTGATTTGACCTTGCAGCATCAGGCAAACTTGAAATCACCAAGGTGGAAGACGTAGACAAAGCCAGAGATAACGCGGCATCTCATCTCACCAATGCGGTTTTATTGCAAACTCAGGAGCGAGCGCGAAAATGGTTTGAAGATCACCCGGCCCGGACGAACCCACAGCGACGATTTAATCCGCTCAAGAGAAGGGAGCAGAAACCCATGAAACAAATTACCGCTTTGCTGGCCTTGCTTTGCATCATGCTATCTCTGCCCGCCGCCTATGCAGGCACACCCAAGTATCGGACGGGAACACACGCGAAAACCTACAGCACGGCGCGTCATTCGTCGGCACGCCGCCCGCACTATGGCGGGGGAAAGCACACAACTTCGCACGGTGGCCAGTATCCCGGCGCGACAAATTCCCATAACAGGAACGGCCACTACAACAACTGGAGAACCGGCAACCGCTACGGCGTTCACAAGCCGTCTTGACACAATGCCGAAGAATTGCATTTTCGCCACTACGGGAGGATCATTCTTGCCACGCAAGAAGTCTCTCGAAAACCAAGGAGGATTCAAAATGAAAAAAGTGTTAGGTTTGCTCTTGCTAACATTCGCCGTTCAGCCGTTGTTGGCCAAGGAAAACTGGCCGTTGACTGTCACAGTGTTGAGCACCAAGAATATCGAGGATGAACATGGCAGCTTCCATCTTTCCTGGGGCGGGGGGAGTGGAGGTAGTTCTTGGTCGCACAGAGTGCATGAAGATGACTTTGTTGAAGCCAGCGATGGTAATAGTTATGATCTACAGCCTAAAAATCCGAAAGATATGTTATTGCCCGGAACATACAAAGCAAAGATCGAAAAACGTGACATAAAGGTCTGTGAACCCAAGGACAACGGAAACTGCCGAGAAGTAAAATGTTGGATTGTTGGGGCCGTGCCGACGGCGCGAATTGTGGAGCCATCGCATAGGACGGCAGAGCTTGCTCCAACTTCTGCGGCGGTTGCGCCATCGCCCGCACCCTCCACCTCCGCTTTACCACTCGCAGCTACTCAGCAGGCTGTATTGAATATCGAATCCACCCCTTCCGGCGCAGACATTGAAATAGATGGTGCGTTTGTTGGGAATACGCCCTCGACTGTCAATGCCGGACTTGGCAGCCATAAGATAGCCGTCAAAAAGGAAGGTTTCGCCGATTGGACCAAGACCATCAACGTCACCGGCGGCACGGTTCAACTGAATGCTGAAATGAAGCATGAACCGCCGAAGCAGTGACGGCGACCAGCAACTACGAATCTCTGACGCGCAAGGCGCTCAATTGAATCCGGCAGTCCAAATTGAAAGTGGGGGACGACTGTGAATCTCAGGGAAGGAACGCGGAGGCTGGCCCTGCTCTTGGGGGCGGTGGGGGCAATTCTTGGCGGCTTTGCCTCGTATCTGGAATTCCAAAGCATTCTGAATCAGAAAGAGCGCCATAATAAATTTGAGCAGTTGGCGGCTTCGGATGTCATACAGCAGGCTCGCATGGATTGGGTCTTCGCCAGAATTCCGCCGGACTATGACGCACTGGCCAAGAAATACGGTGGAGTCAGCATCAAACAAACTGTGACACAAAACCCGTGGGCGGTAGTCAGTGTCGAGGCGTATTACAGCGACCAACAAAAGTCACTCGTGGCCGCATGGAAGTTATTCGGCCAAGAGCGACGGGCTGAACTGCTCGAAAAGATGAGTCCAGAACAAAAGGGCAGGCTGCGAGCCTTGATCGAGCACCAAACGCAATGGGGACAGGACTGGTTTATCGAAAATGCTCCCGCACCATCCTCCGAAGTCAACAAAGGCGGCATTAAGACAGTCCGCTGGACCAAGGCGTTAGGAGTCGAATCAATCGAGACAGAGGACGGCCAAATGCTTTATCCGGCACCGGAACCAAGCCGATGGCTCTATCTCTTCGCCGCAATTCTTCCCCTACTTGGATTCGCTCTTCCTTGGGGTTTGGTTCGGGCCGTGGGGTGGGTTGGAGCGGGGTTCTTTGCAAGCTCAAAGTAGACCCCGCACAGCATCGCGCCCATTGCGCACACTGTCCGCTGGGGAGGCTCTGCACAATCGAAGGGCGAAGCAATGCGGGAATGCTCTGGTGAATTCTGGCGTGTCCGGCGGTTCCCTCATCGGTCTATAATTGCGCGACTCGGAGAATCGGTATGGAGCTAAGAACGGAAGATGAGGCTGAAGAGTTTGGTCAGAATATGCACAAGGACGATGAAGCCGCAAGCTTTGCCCGTCAGGATATGGCCAACTGGCGGTCAATGTTTAGTAAGGAATCGGCTTGGCTGGCTGGCGGGTTCGGACTGATTTCCGGAGTTGTTGTACTACTGCTTTGGCCATTCGGCATCCGTCCATCGTTCAAGGAATTGTACTGGGCATTGGGCATCTTTGCTGCCCTCAACTTGGACCGTTTTCTTGATGAGTTGATGGGGTGCCGAGGCTGGTTCGTCGAACTCTGCTATCGAACCAGAAAGATCGATGGACACACAGAGCAAATCATTGAGCGGTTGGCAGCAATTGAAGGGAAGTTGGACAGGCAGAGCCTAGAGCAAGTGCAACGGAAGATACCCGAAGTAGAGGGAGCAGCCCACATGAACGAAGAAGGGCAAAAGCGGCTTATTCGTTATCTCGCAAAGCGAGTAAAGGAACTCTACCGAGAACTACTTGTTCATCGGGGGTTTGTTCAATTGCTAAAAGAGATTGGTTATCAGGACGTGGACTCCATATTAGAAAGCGCCCGCCAATCTCCTGCGGTTCAGGAGAGATACGAAGCCTACTTTCGTGGGTTTGACGAATTGATTCCGCCAGTTGATGAAGATTTTGAGGAGCAGGCTCTTCGAGAATTGCTTCAACGATGGAAGCCAGACGGCGAACCAAACTAATCGATTCATCTTGCATTGGGTGCACTCCTGCGGTAGCTTGGAATTGCCAGCACAACTTCGGAAGGCCCGCTTGCCTGCGGGCCTTTCAACTTCTCAAATGATAACGCGAATCGCGAGCATCATCAGGTTCCTCAAAGGGCTGCGAGCTTTGTCGCAACTATCCCTCATGAGCCTCCACAATTGAACACCGTCGCGTCGGATGAGCTAAAATTTCGTTGATTCGGCTAGGGTCGCTCCCGAATGGGTGGGCTTTCCCGGCCTGCCCCGCCGATCATTATTACCGGGATGCCACTCGGGAGGTGGCAAGTGTCGAAACCGAAGGTAAGCAAGCCCAATGCGCAAGAAGCCGGAACGGATGGAGCGGAAGATAGCCCTCTTCGCCCTCAAATAGTTCACCTTAATAGCATCCCGATAGCGGACCCGTGGCATGAAAAGAAGATGTTTGAGGCGGGAGAGTTTACCCGAAAGCTCAACACGGAATATGCCTCAGCAATCGTCGCTCAAAATGAGGACAATCTCTGGAGGCGGATTATTGGCTCTGCGCAAGAAAGTGG
>PLFY01000055.1 GCA_003138365.1 Acidobacteriaceae bacterium | reverse complement strand
ACGCCGATCTGCCCGCCGGTCTGGCTGGCCACGAAGTTCATCACGTCCTGGGTTCCGCCCGCTTCGCCCATGGCCGCGGTGATGCCCGTGTTCCCCTGATTCGAGTTGATCGCCGCCAAAAGATTGGCGACACTGGTGCCCTGCACAGCGACATTCGAGGTTCCGATTCCTGTGGTCGCGCCCACCCCGCCCATTGTATAAGTGACGGTGCTGGCTGCGGCTCCTGCGAGGCCGTTCGACAGGATGATGCTGCCGGTGAGCGTGTCGTTCGTATCGTTTGTAGCGCCAGTACCTCCGATGACTATACTCGCCCCGGTGCTTGCCGTGGCCGCGGTCAGCGCGCTGGCCACGACAGTGCCGGCGATCCCATCGTTGGTCTGGATAAGCGAGCTGCTGTTCATGCTGATGGCCGTGCCGATCGACGTCGAGCTCAGCACGATCTGGCCGCTAGCATTAAGCGCGGCGGAGATACTTGAATTTGGGCTCCCGGTTTGATTGTTGATCTCGGCAACCAGGCCGTTGACCGTTTCCGCACCGGTCGTAAAGCTCGCTCCGCCCGCGTTGGTAGCCGAACTGGCGGAGCCCATGGTAAAGGTAACCGCGGGGTTCGTGCCGTTCTGGAGGACGATCGTGCCGGCAAGCGCATCGGCGCCCGTGAACGAGCCGCCATTTCCATTGAGCGAGATGGTGGTCGACCCATCCGTGCCGTTGGAAGCGGTCAGTCCTGCCACATTGGCGGTTTGCGCTACGGACGGAGTCGCCTGCAGCGCTGACACGCCAACCTGTTCCAGTGTGGTTCCCGCGGACGTGGAGGTCATGGCGATACCCGAAGTGCCCACGGTGGTGGTGACGCCGAGTTGCTGCGAGATGGCGGTGGCCAGATTGCCCAGGTTGTCGCCGTTCACGGTGAAGGTTGAGCCGTTGGCCGTGCCGGCGCCCGAACCCGATGCCACGCCCGTTCCCATCACGAATGTGACTTGACTGGCTCCGGGGACGCCCGCGTTGGAGAGAACGACGCTGCCGGTGACGATTTCACCCGCGGTGCTGGCAACGGCGCTGCCGAAGCCCAGGGTGCCGGTCGCGTTGCCGCCGGTTGCGCCGGCGGTTCCGGCGGTGAAGGCCAGGCTGATGGGGGTTGCGGAGACAGTCGAAGTGCCGACGGTCAATTGTCCGGATCCCTCCGCGCCTGCCAGCGCGAGGCTCTGCGTTCCGTCGCCATTGGTGATGACCGTGGCGGTCACATTGCTATCCGCCCCATTGATGGCGGTTGCCAATGTCGATAGCGAGTCGATTGCGGAGGTAATCGCAATCGTAACTGCCGGCGAGCTGCCCGACTGGAGGGTGATCGACTGGCCCTGGGTCAGCAGTTCATTGGCCGCCGTGCCGGTCAGATTGATGGTGCCGCCGGTGCTGGAGGAACTCGGAGCCAGGCCAGCCGAAACCAGGCCGCCGGAGATTTGAATACCGGTCTCGCTTCCGCCGCCGGTGACTCCCGCCTGCGCCTGCGTAACGAAGCTGGCGGACAGGCCGAGCCCCGCGTTGTTAATCGCGCTGATCATTCCATTGGCTGTGTTGGTGTAGCCGGTGGTCCCGCCGACAGAAATATTCGTGGTCGCACTGGTCTCCGTGCCGTTGGCGCCCTTGACCAGATAGTTGACGTTGATCGCGGTAGCGCCGCTTTGGTTCAGACTGTCAGTGGACTCGGCGTTCTGGCCGCTGCTCGACAGGTTCAGAAATACATTGCTCGAGCCGCTGCTGTACGCCATCACGCCGCCGGTGTCGCCCAGGTTGGACGAAGAGAGCGTCGAGACGTTCAGCTTGTCGATCGAAGATCCCTCGGTCGAAGAATCGCCGGTATAGATGGCGGTTTGTTTGCCGAAGACCGCCTGGTTGTTATAGGTCGTCGTGGTTCCGATGTTATTCACTTCGGAGAGAATCGATTGGTACTCCTGGTTGGCTGCCGTATCCTGGCTGGAGTTGAGGGTGCCGTTCGAGGCTTCGGTAGCCAGCGTAACGGCCCGGTTGAGCAGGTTCGTCACTTGCGACAGCGCGCCATCGGCTACTGTCAGCAGGCCCACGCCCTCACTGGCGTTGGTCTGCGACTGGGCCAGGGCCATGGAGTTGGCCTGCAAGCCATCGACCAGCGAAAGGCCGGCGGCATCGTCCGCGCCGGAGTTGATCTTCGATCCCGAAGACAACTGCTGCAGCACGGTGTTCAGGCTGTTATTGGTGTTGTTCAGGTTGTTTTCCGCGTAGATAGCTGAGAGGTTATTCAAGACGCCCAGGGACATGGGGTTCTCCTTGTAGATGCGTGGATTTGCGGCCCTGCCCCTGAAGTGCCTATCTGGAGGTTCTCCGTTCTGGGAGTGCGCCCATATCTTGTGTAACCCTTTGGGCTGCTGCTTCCGAGTCGGGTACCGCCGCATCTGGCCCCTTCTTCGGCCCGGCACTTATGGACTTTATCCGCCCGCCCATTGTGTCCCAGCCCCGGACACTTATACGGCTTCCGTTCTAATTCTTTAACCTTTCACGGCGCCTGCCGATAACACCAGCGAAGGAGTTACACGGCGATGATCGAACTTACGCGGCTCAACGGTACGCCGATGGTGCTCAACAGCGACTTGATCAAGACCGCCGAAGCCTCACCGGACACCATGCTCACGCTCATCAATGGAGAAAAGCTGATTGTGCGCGAGACGTGCGCCGAGGTGACAGAGCGCGTCCTCGCCTACCGCGCGCGCCTCTTGGCCGGTGTGGCCCGGCGCCTGGCCTCTTTGGGCGACTTGCAGCGTGTCGTCTCCATCGCCAGCCTCGACGTTTCAAGCCAATCCAACCCGGAGAAGGCCCCGCCGTAGTGCCCCAACCTGGCCCTTGACTGCTGATCTCAAGAACCAACGTCGCCACACCCGGCTTCTCTCGGAGCTTTGCATGAAGAAGGCAATTCATGGATAAGGCGAGCATCGGCGGAGTCCTTCTGGCCGTCCTGGGCATTGTTGCCGGGTTGCTCATGGAGGGCGGAAACCTGGGCCAGATCCTGCAGCCCACCGCGGCCCTCATCGTCTTTGGCGGAACCCTCGGCGCAGTGCTGCTCCAGTTTCCGCTCTCGACGGTCCTGGACGCTTTCAAAAGCCTGGCACATGTCTTTGCGGCGCCGCGCAAGCAGAATGACGAACTGCTCCGCCTGCTGCTCTCCTTCGCCAACAAAGCCCGCCGCCAGGGCGTCGTCTCCCTCGACGCCGACCTGAACGCCATCGAAGACCCGTTCCTGAAGCGCTCCCTCATGCTCGCCGTCGACGGCACCGAGCCCAGTGACTTGCGCAAAATCATGAGGGTCAGCCTGGACTCCGCGATGGAACGCGAAGATCAGCTCCCCATGGTCTTCGAGTCGGCCGGAGGCTTCTCGCCCACCATCGGCATCCTCGGCGCGGTGCTCGGCCTGATTCAAGTCATGCAACATCTCGACAATATGCAGGAGGTGGGCCGGGGCATCGCTGTAGCCTTCGTGGCCACCATCTACGGCGTGGGCATCGCCAACCTGTTCTTCCTGCCCTTCGCCGGCAAAATGCGCATCCGCATCCGCGACGCCCAGCAGCGCCGCGAGATGATGCTGGAAGGTGTGATCTCCATCCTCGAGGGCATGAACCCGCGCATGCTCGAGGTCAAGCTCGCCGGATTTCTCCATGAGGCCAGCCCCGAAAAGAAGGAGCGCGCGGCATGAGACGGCATCCTGACCGGAGACATGCTGGCCAGGAGCGCTGGCTGGTCTCCTATGCCGACTTCATCACCCTCCTGTTCGCCTTCTTCGTCGTCCTCTACGCAGCGTCAAAAGCCGACCAGAAAAAGCAGATGCAAGTGTCGGAATCCATCAACGCCGCCTTTCGCTCCCTGGGCGTCTTCGGCGACGCAAAGCGCCGGCCGGGCACCGCAAGCGGCGCCAATGGTATCGACAAGCCGGTGCTGCCCATGAACATCGTCATGGGCGAAGATGTGCTCTCGCCCGCCAGGGTTCAGGACGACCTCGGCAAGATCCGCCGCGAAATGGAACAGTTGCTCTCTAACCAGGTCGCCCAGCACACCGTGTCCATCCAGATGGGACGCGACGGCCTGGTCATCAGCCTGCGCGAGGCCGGCTTCTTCAGTTCCGGCTCCGCAACCCCAACACCCGAGACGCTCCCCACACTCCGCCTGATCGCCGAAGAGCTTGGCCGCGCACCATACGATCTGCGCATCGAGGGCCACACCGACAACATCCCCATCCACACCGCCGAGTTCGACTCCAACTGGGAACTCTCCTCAGCCCGCGCCACACGCATCGCCCGGCTCTTCCTCGACCTCAAGGCCATGCCCCCGGAGCGGCTTTCCGCCGCCGGCTACGCCGAGTTCCACCCCGTGGCCAGCAATGACACCGCGGAGGGCCGCGCCCAGAACCGGCGCGTTGACCTGGTCGTCCTGCCTCGCACCAAAATCGATCTCTCCGCCCCCACTTCATCCAATCCGTCTGGCCCCTGGCGCAAAATCACCGATGACAACTGAGCGGAGTTAGCGTGGTTAGCGGCGTTGGCGGAGTTAGTGGAGGCATATCGAACCAGTAGCGCTTCTCCCAACCCGCTAACTACGCTTACGCTCAATCCACCCCNNCTGCCATGTGCCCAGGTCCAGCTTTCCGCCGGTCACCGGCAGCGTGGTCTCGTGGTGCAGCAGCAGCGACTTCAAGTGCGCATCCCCATTGTCCTCGCCTGTCTGGTGGTGCTTGTAATCCGGCCGCGCCGGCGCCAGCTCCTCCAGCCACTTGCCGATATCCTCGATCAAGCCGCTCTCCAGGTCGTTTACGTAGACCGCCGCCGTAATGTGCATGGGCGACACAAAGCATAGGCCATCCTTGACGCCGCTGCGCCGCACAATCTCCTCCACCTGATCGGTGATGTGCACCATTTCGCGCCGCTTGCGGGTTTCAAAAACCAGATACTCCGTGTGACTCTTCATCGCGCCCTCCATCATGCCCATCCCGCTGACTCGCTGACTAGCTAGCCATCTCCGCTATTCTAAACACAGCCGTGACTGCGTCCAATCCTCAAACTGCCGCATCGCTCTCTCAGCAAGCGCTCTGTGAGCGAGGACTTGACCTGCTTGCCGCCGGCTCGCCCGCTGAAGCCGCTGAGACCTTTCGCGCCGCCATCGCCGCCGCACAGGTGAACGATCCAGCGCACACCGAAGCGCACCACGGCCTAGTTCGCGCCCTGCGCGACGCGGGCCAGCTTAACCAATCCGTAGCCGCTGCCCTGGCGCTGACTGCGCTCACACCCGGCGACCCGCTCGCTCACACCGCGCTCTCCATCTCCCTGCAAGCTGCCGGCCACGTGCCCCAGGCTGAAGCCGCAGCCGCGCGCGCCCGCGTTCTTGAATGGAAGATTCAGCTCCAATCCCCGCCTGCCGAGGATTCCCTGCCGTGAAGGCGATTCGCCAGCGCAGCCCCGCCCAGCGGCTGCGGGCTATGCACGATTGCCTGGTTGAGGCATACGGCCCTCAGTACTGGTGGCCGGCTGAAACTTCTTTTGAAGTGATCCTTGGCGCATATCTAACCCAGAACACCGCCTGGAAGGCCGTCGAGCGCTCCCTCGACAACCTGCGTCAGGCGGGAGCGCTCACACTGAACGGCCTGCGCGGCCTCGCCCTCGGCGATTTGCAAAGTCTCATTCGCCCATCCGGCTTTCACACCCGCAAGGCGCCGGCGCTCAAAGCGTTTGTAGCCATGCTGGACGAGGAGTTTGCCGGCTCGCTCGAAACCCTCGCCGCTACCCCCACAGACACCCTCCGCCGCCGCCTGCTGGCTCTGCCCGGCGTAGGCCCTGAGACCGCCGACGCCATCCTGCTCTACGCACTCAACCATCCCGTTCCGGTGGCCGACGAGTATCTCCGCCGCATTGCCGAGCGCCACCGGCTTTTTGCGTCCGCGCCAGCCCATAAAAGTTATAACTCCCTGGCCGATCTCACTCGCCAAGCCTTCGCCTCCGATCCAATAGCCAGTCACCCGCGCCTCTTCAATGAGTTTCACGCGCTTACTGTTGCCGTGGGCAAGGCGCACTGCGGCCGGACTGCCCTCTGCACAGGCTGTCCCCTTGCCGCCGATCTTCAATTTGCCGATGGTTTATTCCCAGGCCCCGCCGTCCTTGCAGGCTTGCGGACGTTACCGGCGTCCAGATAGCCCTGCAATCGCATCGATCACTCGGCGTTCGCGCTCCGCAAAGAAAGCCAGTAGAATCGCCGCCAGCAAAACATGCAGCGAACGGGCCGCAGTGCAAACATGCTCAGCAGGCCATCTTCCGATCGCAGCTCCGCCGGCTTGAACTTGACTGAACCGCAGCAGGGGCACACTCGCCTGAACAGCAACACTCGCGGTAGCCAATTGGGCCAGGGCCGGGTCTCGGTATGCATGTCGGTTTGCTCTTCGATTTCTGCGAGCGCTACTCGCGAAACTACAGCGAAGCCTTGAGAGCGGAAGGCGAGCAAGGACAACTTCGATTGCTGCCTTGAGCATACTCCCGAAATCGATTGCCTGCAGGCCTCAGCCCAGGCTGTCCACTCTGGCGGCTTAGCTTGTAGGATTCCGGTTCGATCGTGCATACTGCGAATCAGTGGAGAGTGGCGATGACTGAGTACGTAACATTGAAGGCAGCCGATGGGCACGAACTGAGCGCGTATGTCGCGCGCCCCGAGGGTGAACCCATCGCAGGCCTGGTTGTGGTGCAGGAGGTCTTTGGGATCAACGCACACATCCGATCGGTAGCCGACGGCTATGCGAAGGACGGATTTCTCGCCGTGGCGCCAGCGCTCTTCGACCGCATTGAACGCGGCGTGGAACTCGCTTACGACGGCGCCGATCTGCAAAGGGCGATGAGCTTTATCCCCAGGCTCGATACGGAGAAGGCGTTGGCGGACGTCTCGGCCGCAATGGAATTTGCCGCAACCGCGACGGGAAAGAAGGTCGGCGTCGTTGGCTACTGTTTTGGCGGAACCCTGGCCTGGCTTGCTGCCACGCGGCTCCATCCCGCCGCCGCGGTGGGCTACTACGGAGGCCGCATTGGAAACTATGCCGGCGAAACGCCTTCCGCGCCCGTGATGCTGCATTTCGGCAAGCAGGACAACCACATCCCTGCCGAAGAAGTCGAGAGAGTGCATGCCGCGCATCCCGAGGTGGAGATCTACTGGTACGACGCCGGCCACGGCTTCAACTGCGATGCTCGCGCGAGCTATAACAAGGAAGCGGCGCTTGTAGCGCGGGAGCGGACACTAAGCTTTCTCATGAAGCACCTGGCATAACCCGAGCTGAGGAATCTGTCTAAGAACGAGGTCTCTGACCGTCTGGT
>PLFY01000134.1 GCA_003138365.1 Acidobacteriaceae bacterium | reverse complement strand
ATGCCCGACAAGGACGGCGACCCTCGCGACTCGATGATCGGCCTGTTTTCCGCCGTCCGCAAGGACTACGGGCCGGCCGGAATACGAATCGAGTTGGGCCACGTTGGCATTCTCCCCGTCTGGGGAGAAAACAACCGCAACGAGTTAGCCCGCGGCCAGGCCAAAACCACCATCATCCGCCCCATCCTCATCGACCGCGAGATACCGAGGCTGCAAGCCCGCCTTGACGAGTTAAGCAAGTTAGCCACCGCCGCCCCCGACGCTACGGGAGCATCGACCGGGCTAACTGCCGACCAGAAGAAGGAGTTTATCGAAGTTACAAATCAGCTCAAGTTATTAACTGACCGCCGCGCCCTGTTATTAACTCGCACCGGCGACGAATATATCACCGATCCGCCGAAGATGGCAGCTAAGCCGTAAGGCTGGATTGAGTTAAATCAAGAGATAGCTGGCCGGAAGTGAAGTTCTACGCCAGAAGCGGAACGCCGGCTTCGATTGCGGCAGCTCTGAGGTCTTTGTCGAGAGTGGCAAGCGGAATGCTGTTCCGGTGCGCAACGGTTAAATAGGCAGCATCGTAAAACGATAGCCGGTATTGCCGTGCGAACCGAAAAGTAGCTTGTTCATCCTCGACTGGGTCGATTTGAATTGGATAAGAAGAGAGTAATTGCAGAAACTGTGTGGAGTCTTCGACCGTCAGCCGTTTCCGCCGCTCATTCACGACCAGAAGGTTACGAATCTCGTACCACAACAACGATGGCGCCATGGCAATCTCATCGTTCAAGCGGCTTTGGGCCAACTCTGCTATAGGAGACGACTCATCAGACAAAGCCCAAACCGCCAGAATCGAGGCATCCAGGACGAATGCCATCAGGCACGTCCCTCATCGCGCGCGGAAAGGATTTCTTCCAAGGAGAGCTTTCCAATGCGCTTCCGCAGAGCGCGCATCCCCTCTGTGGCACGCTGAACCGCCTCCCGATTAATTTCCGGTTCTGGAGAGATGCGAGCCACGGGCTTGCCGTGGCGTGTGACAATGACGCTAGCCCCGCGCTCGACATCGTCGAGGATACGGAGGAACTTTGTTTTGGCTTCCGATGCTTGAATCGTCTGCATAAATTGACCAGTCAAATCGACTGGTTGAAGTATAGCAGGAATAATCGATCAATACCCGCTGGCCACCAGCCAAGCCTCGGTCAGCTCCAGCGCAGGTTTCTTCCCGGCCTGCATCTGCGCATGAGCCAGCTTTACCAGCACATCCGCCTCCACATTTACGGGAGCGCCAATCGAGAGCGTGTGCAGATTTGTCCGCCAATAGGTCAGCGGCAGAATCGCAATCGTAATCGTCTCTCCATCGAAGTCCGCAATGGTCAGGCTGATCCCTTCAACGGCCACCGAGCCCTTGTGCACCATCCACGCACGCACATTTTCAGCAACCCTGACCTTCAGCGTCCAATCCGTAGTCTGTTTGTCGAAAGTTGGATCCAGCGGCGAAATGACCGGGTCAAGCGCCGTCATCGTGCCTGTCCCATCCACGTGCCCCTGCACAATGTGGCCGCCGAGTGGACTCCCCGCCGCCGTAGGCAGTTCCAGGTTGACCTTGGCCCCAGGCGCTAGCGACCCCAGCGAAGTGCAGTCCAGAGTCTCCTGCGCCAGATCGGCGTGAAAGAGGGTAGGGTCCACGTCGAGCGCGGTCAGGCACACGCCCGAAACCCCCAACGAGTCTCCCTCGCGCAGCCGCCCAGCCAGTCCCGGCGCCTCGACCGTAATCCGTCGCACGCCGCTCGTGTCCACGACGCTGACCAGCGTTCCCGTCTGTTCAATGATCCCGGTAAACATGGTTCCAGTGTACGAGAAGCAGTGGTCAGCGGTCAGTGATCAGTGGTCAGCGAGCATGTTGGACGCCTGAGATTTCCGACTCGACGGGGTAAATTGGATCGATACGACCAAACTTCTTGAGGGCGATCAACTTGAGCAACGGGCACGTGAGCTTGGAGTCGATGTTGTCGGTGAGCCTCGCACACAGAGTTCGTCGGGGCGGGCGCCACGTGCATCGGATTATGAATTACAGCGCCGTGTAATCGAAGCCGAGCGCAGCATTCGCGAGTCAAGGCTGTGGATGCTCGCTGTAATTTCTGCGATTGCCTCCGTGATAAGTGCCATTATTGCCTTCGTAGCAGTGGCGAAGAAGTAAAGAGGACCAATGAGAACTGATCACTGATCACTGACCACTGTCTTTCGGCCACGGGTTCTTCAGCAGCGAGCAAAGCCCCAGGTCGTTCCCGTAGCGCTCGACCTCAACCTTAGCCATATGAATAGGATGCGTCATTCCGCGAAAGGCGGGCACGGCGTCGGAACCCATGATCTGTGGCGAGACAAAGAGGTGTATGCGGTCGACCATTCCGCCTTCCAGCAGCGCCGTGTTCAGCCGTGTTCCCGTCTCTGTCAGCACCGTCAGAATCCCCTCTTCGCCCAATAGATCCAATACTTTACCCAGCGGGACGCGCCCTGCCTCGGCAGGAAAAACCTCCACCCGCACGCCGCGCTTCCGCAACTCCTCAATGCGCTGCATGTCGCTGGAAACAGTAAAGATAACCACGTCATCATGGGCCGTCGCCACCATCTTTGAGTCCAGCGGCATGCGCAGCGCCGAGTCCAGCACCACCCGCATCAGCGGCCTTCGCCGCCTCAGACCGCTCCTGTCTGTCAGCATCGGGTCGTCCGCAAGCACTGTATCTACACCAGTTAGCGCCGCATCCGCCTGCCAGCGCAGCGGCTGCACAGCCGCCCTTGCAATCTCGCTTGTAATCCAATAAGGCTGTTGCGGTACGTGCTGACCAGCCGGCGGCGCGATCCGGCCGTCCAGCGTCATCGCCACCTTCATGAGCACCAATGGCCGCTTGTGTTGGATCCAGCGCGCAAATCCCTCGTTGATCCGCCGCGCTTCGGCTTGGCAAACGCCTAACGTAACTTCAATGCCTGCCTCACGTAGCCGCTCCGCACCGCGCCCGGCAACGGTCGGATTGGGGTCGATAGTGGCTGCTACCACACGGCTCAAACCCGCCGCGATCAGTGCCTCAGTGCAAGGCCCGGTGCGCCCGGTGTGGTTGCATGGCTCGAGCGTCACATACGCTGTTCCGCCACGGAGCCGCTCGCCCACATGTTCGGCAGCAACTCTAAGTGCAACCACTTCAGCATGTTCCAGCAGGTCATACTCGTGCCAGCCCTCACCGGCTAGCTGGCCTGCGCTATCCAGAATCACGCACCCGACCGCGGGGTTGGGGGAGGTAACCCCGATGCCGCGCCGGGCCAACTCCAGAGCCTGCTGCATCCAGCAGCGGTCTTGATCGGGCACATTCATCCAGTCACTTCTCCAATTTATTGTTAGCTTTGCAGATCAAACAAGAACAAGATGGCTCCGCGAAATGACGAACATTGGCACGGGAAACCGGGTATTGAATTCCGCCTATCATTGTTCCCTCCTTACTGTAGAGAATCGAAAACAAATGGGTCTCGCCATTCTCCACGAAGCG
>PLFY01000216.1 GCA_003138365.1 Acidobacteriaceae bacterium | reverse complement strand
CCAAAAATCAAATCAAGCAATTGCACGGCGTGTTGCTCAAGTACAGCAGCAAGGATCAGGATCATCGTGGCGAGTATAAAAAGGTGACCAACCACGTCGAGGCTTTCGGACCCGCACTCTTCGCTTCGCCGAGGTTTCAGCGTGCACTTTGGTCACCGAGCGGCTCCTTCGCGGTCGAAAGCCATTCTGAAAGCGATTGCCGAGATGAGGCGCCGGCGCCATCTTGCGCCTGGACGGATTTTGGCGAGGGACAGGGATTAGACTGCGCTGTACGCCGAGATGAGGCAACGTTGCACTCACCGAACAAGAGCGTCTCCCAGGCGTGCGCTGGAAGCAATCTGCCCCCCAAATCCTCTGCCGGGCGGATGCGGCTTTAGATTTTTTTGAGCGCAGACTAGAATCCGCCAATGAGATGCCGATAGATTGCCCGCAAGATAAACCTCCTGCTCCAAGTAACGATTCTGAGCTGTGCGGTACGCAGAACGGTTTCGGTGCAGGCGGAATTCGAAACGAGGAGCCATCACCATGAGCATCACACTGCTGAACAACATTTCTTCTCTGGTAGCAGAGAATGCAGTTTCCAACACCCAGACAAAACTGCAAAGTACACTCCAACAACTGTCCACCGGGTTGAAGATCAACTCCGGAGCGGACGACCCGGCGGGCCTCTCGATCGCCGCCGGTTTGGGCGCCAGCATCTCAGCCCTCACCCAGTCCAGCCAGAACGCATCGGACGGCATCGGCTTCCTGCAGACCGCTGACGGCGCGCTCTCGCAGGTCAACACTATCCTCAACCAGGCAGTAACGATAGCAACCGAAGCTTCCACCGGCGGCCTCACCACCGCACAGTCGACTGCCCTGGATACAGAGTTCCAGTCAATTCTGACTGAGATCAACAACATTGGCTCGACCACAAACTACAACGGAACGGCCGTGTTCAGCGCCACCGCTAACACGACGTTCACCAGCGATGGCACATCCGCCGGCGCCACCACCACCAGCACCTCGGTCGGTGCGCTTTCATCCACCACGCTAGCCCTGAACGCCGATGTTCTGACCTCCGCCACTAAGGCCCAAACGGCGCTGACCGACATCACCGCCGCAATCGACACCGTTTCCGCGACCCGCGGCACCATCGGCGCCAGCATCAACCAACTGACATCGACTTCGAACGTTGAGACGACGCAAGTGCAAAACCTGACCAGCGCTCAGAACAACGTTCAGAACGCGGACATCGCATCCGTAACTTCGAACCTGACCCAGTACAACATCCTGGAGCAGACCGGCTTCGCTGCTATCCAGCAATCGCAGTCGGCGGAGCAGAATGTTCTGAAGCTTCTCCAGTAGACTCTTCATCTCCCTCCCAACGGTGGCGCCCTGAAGGCGCCACCGTTATTTTTCTTGTTCCACGGCTCTGAACGACCGACCCGGATGTGCCGATATTGTGGTACGGTTAGACCCGATGTAATCCAGGCGCGCGCGAACTCACGCGCTCCTTTCAAAGGAATGGGCAAAGTCTATGAGCTCGGTCTCCGCATTGAATTCGCTATTATCCGGGTCAAACTCTTCATCGGCCCTCGATCTGAGCGAAATACTGGAAGCGGCAACGGGCGCATCCACCCCCGGCATCGACGTGAACGCTGCCGTGAGTGCCGCCGTAACTGCAGCCGAGGCTCCGGAGCAAGCATGGGAATCGCAGCAGACGACGCTACAAAACCAAACGAGTGCATTGGACTCGCTCCAGACCGATGCGACCGACCTCGACAACGATGTGCAGGCGCTCAACAACCTGACCGGTCCACTATCCGCGGCAACGGTAAGCTCTTCAAACTCGGGCATTGTTACAGGTTCGGCGGCGTCCGGGAGCACCGCTGGAAACAACGTAGTGGTAGTCAATAGCCTGGCCACCGCGGCCTCCTATGCTTCGGGCGCCGTCGCCAGCGCGACAACCGATCTACCGGCGGAGAGCATCACGATCACACCTGCCGGCGGCTCGGCAACAACCATCACGACCGGCAGCGGCGTCGATACTCTGACCGGCCTGGAGAATGCCGTCAATAACGCGGGACTCGGCGTCACGGCCAGCATCATCACCGACGCAAACGGCGGTCAACTCGCGATTGTAAGCAACACGACAGGCAGCGCCGGCGCTTTCACGGTGTCATCGTCCGGTGGAAGCTTCGGCTTCACGCAGGCGCAGGCGGGCAGCAACGCCTCTCTTACAGTGAACGGGATCAGCATTTCCAGCGCATCGAATACGGTCACGGGCGTTATCCCCGGCGTGACGCTCACTCTGCAGAGCGCCAGCCCCGGCACTCAAGTGAGCCTCACTGTCGCGCCGGATACTTCGCAGGCGTCAACAGCCATCAACCAATTTGTGACCGACTACAACACGCTCATCACCGCTGTGAACTCGCAATTCACCTATACCTCGGGTTCGGGCCAGGGGGTTCTGGCAGAGGATCCCACCGTGCAGACGCTGCAGAGCGACCTGCTGGGAGCATTGGATTTTACGTCTACGACCGGATCGGGGAGCAGTGAAACGGTGACGAGCCTGGCATCGATGGGCATCACGGTGAACTCCGATGGCACGCTCAGCGTGGATAGCACAACGCTGAACAGCGCGCTTCAGAACAACTTCAGCCAAGTGCAGAACTTTTTTCAAGGAACTGCGCTCAACGGGTTTGCCAATTCAATGGATCAACAGCTTACCAGCTTCATCAGCCCGGCGGACGGAGCGTTCACGGTGGATCTGCAAAGCATCAGCAGCGAAAACACCTCCCTACAGGACGACATCAACAACTTCCAGACCAATACTATCGACCCTCTGCAAAAGCAATTGCAAAGTGAATACAGTCAGGCAGAAATTGCCTTGCAGCAACTGCCGGGCGAACTAAAGGATGTTGACGCCGAACTGGGCATGAACAATTCCTCATCAGGGAACTAACTGGAGAAGACCATGAGTCCAACGGAACTGGCATATCGGAAAACCGCACTTGGCGGCGCCAGCGGTTTTGGCTTGATGATCGCCCTTTACGACACGCTTGCAGGAGATCTGCGCCGTGCCGCAGAGGCCGAGCGCCGCGGCGATATCGAGAAGCGCTGCCGCCAAGCGAGTCATGCACTACTGATTCTGTCGCATTTGGAAGACTGGATCGATCAAGGGACAGGCGGAGAACTGGCTGACCTATTCAAGGGCTTTTTCAAATCGCTTCGCCGCAGAATAATCGAAGCGCAAGCCAAGCGGTCCCCCGAGATCCTTGAAGAAGAGATGGCGCGCGTCCTGGAAATTCGGGCGGTCTGGCAGCAGGCCGAGAGCCGGGGCACAACAACCGCGGCGCACGTTCCAGGCTTGGTTCAGGCTCCGACCTATCCCGGCTCCTCGTTGCCGATGTATGAGCGCAACTCATCTCGCTGGTCGGCTTAATCCTTTACCATCCAGCCTTGCACACTTCAAATGCTTGGGCCCGTGATACGGGCAAGAGAGCACCAAGATTGTTGGTTGAGACTGAGCGGCAGCGAGAGACCATCTCGTTGCCGCTCTTGGTTTGTCTTCCAGGTGGAGGGGGTTGCGCCAGGACCGGAATCAGCTCGGGGTCGTCAGGTAATTCAACAAGGAGTTTGGCAGGACCTTTGCTGCAGCGGCGAGGGCTGCGCTATTGTCGGTTTCGGCCTGGCTCAGGTTTGTTGCAGCGGTGGCCATATCCACGCCGACCAGATTGTTCTCTTGCGACGCCAGGCTAACCGTGTCCTGCTGCAGGTATTGCTCCTGAGAGTTTAACTGCTGCTCGGCATTGCCGTAGAACACTTGCTGCTGGCCAATGAAGCTAACGGCCGAGTCCACGCTCGTGGTGGCCGTCGCGATCTGCGAGCTGTTCCCGCTTTGCAGCGCCGTGACTAGCGAACTCAGCGAACCAACAACGTTGTTGCTCGAATTGGAGAAGATCTGACTGCCCGGAAGGTTTACCTGGATGCTGGTCTGGTCGCCCACTTGCACGGAGTTCGTGTCGTTGTTGCCGTTGTAGGTGTAGCCGGTAGGCGAAGACGAATCCGCCGTGTAAGGAGTGGTTGTGCCGGTTCCGCCGAATAGATATGCCCCCCCGACCGAAGTATTGGCAAGAGACACCACAGAAGTCAGGATCCCCTGCACTTGTTGAGCGAGCGCCTGCAGATCGGCCGAAGAGTTGGTGCCATTTGCGCCCTCGGTGCCGAGCGACACTGCCTGGGTGAGGGACGTAACAACCGAGCTCAATGCGGAGCTGGCGGACTGGACTGTAGTCTGTAGCGTCGAGACGTTCTGCGTGTACTGATCTACGTCCCCGGTCTCGATGGTGTTTTGCACCATGGCCGCAGCTGCGGCCGGGTTGTCTGAAGGCACGCTCACGCTCTTGCCAGTGGACACCTGCTGCAGCGCAGTGTTGAGCGACACCTGGCTCGTTTGCAGGTCGGAGAGAATTTCGGGAACAATGTTTGGGTCAATGCGCATAGCAGTCAGAAGCTCGTGGTGGATCCCATGTTGAGAAGTGCGTTATTGAGTACCTGAATCGTACTGACGATTCGTGTAGCCGCCTCATAGGCCGTCTGGTAACGAAGCAAGTTGGTGGTTTCCTCATCGACACTTACCGCCGAGACAGAACCCTGCTGACTTGTGAGCTGCGTCAGGTTCTGGCCGATGGCGGAGGATTGGGTGCTTGCATTGGAGGCGGCATTGCCCACCTGAAAGACCAAACTGGCATAGGCTCCAGCGGGGGTTTGGCCTGACGGCAGATTCTGGGTCAGGGCCGCGGATAAATTGGCGACATTGCCGTTGCTGTCGACGGATCCATTCGAACTGATGGCAATCTGCGACGGATCGGTGATGGAGACGGCCATGCCCGCGGCGGCGCCGGCATCTTCTGGATTCGACGGGACCGCAAAAAAGGCCGCGCCTGTGTTGCCATTCGAATCGGTACCTTGTGCCTGCGCGGAGTTAAACGCTGCGGCAAACTGGCTGGCAAGAATGTTCAACTGCGAGAGCAGGCCGGGAACGATCTGGTCACGGACCTGAATGACTCCGCCGAGGGTTCCACCTTGGATCGAAGCCGTGATGTTGTTGCCATTCGAATCGATTACCTGCTGGAACCCGTCGCTGCCGGTGGCCGTCTGGAGATTGAAGCTCTGTCCGCCCATAACCAGCGGCGAACCGTTGGCGGTGGTGATGGTCTCTCCATCACTGCTTTGCGTGATGGAGATACCAACCAGACCGGAGAGTTGCTGGACCAACTGGTCGCGCTGGTCTTCAACCGTGCCGCCATCCTCACCGGCCGGCACCTGCGCGAGCTGACCGTTCAGCTGCGCGATCTGCTGGGTGAGCGTGTTGACCTGTGCAACGGTCTGTGTGACTTGACCGTCCGCTTGCGATTGCGCCGAGGTCAGCGCGTTGGCGGTGGAGTTGAAGGCGCCCGCGAGGTCCTGGCCGCTGGCGATGACGCCCTGCTGAGCGGCTGTGCTGGTGGGACTCGCGGACAACTGCGCCAGGCTGCTTGAAAACGCGGTCAGCTCGCTCGCAATGTCGCCGCCCGTCGTTGTGAACGCAGTTTGAATCTGCTGGAGACTGGACGATTGCGCGTCAGCGCTGTTTTGCAGAGAGGTCTGCTGCTGAATCTGAAGGTTGAGCAGTTCGTCACGGATGCTTTGGATCGCATTGAGCGAAACGCCTCCGCCCGTTACGTTGTTGCCGGACACGTATTGCTGGTTCTCGCTGAGCTGCGCCTCTTCGCGGGTGTAACCCGGAGTGTTGACGTTGGCGATGTTGTTGCTGGTGGCATCGAGAGCGCCCTGGTTTACTTCCAGCGCCTGCAAGCCGATCAGAAGCGATGTATTCAAACCACCCATATCGATTACACCTGGCAAGACCAGGTCTGAACCTTCAGCCTGGACCCAGAAGCCTCCTGAATTTGCCCTCGAACCGAGTTGAATAGCCCCACCATCTGTGCGACGGAGCGGCTGGAATGCTGGAGCAGAGCGGCGTAGCGCCGGTTGAGCTGTTGCAACGAATCGGACGCGGAGCGAATTTGCTGAATCAAATCTTCATCAAGGCTAGATTCAGAAGTGGGAGCCTTGGTTTCAAGGGGAATGCATATTTGGGTCACGAGTGAGGTAAGTCTGCCGCTCAACGCTTGCTGGTTGACGACGCTTTCTTCGAGATCCGGAAGTGCGTTCTGAGCAATGGCAGACAAGGCCTTTTCCAATTCGGCGGCCAGAGCCCCCAACAGCTGAAGATACTCCGCTGCTTTCCGGTTCCGATTCTGTGCATCGCCAAAGTTCATCCTTCGCGCTCTTTCAACAGGCTCTCGATCCGGGACCTACCCTACCGCCAATCATCTCAAGCGTATTCATCGATCATCGCCGAAGCGATCTTGGCTGGGTCCAGGTCGTACTCTCCGCTTTCGATGGATTGGGCCAGGCTATTCACCTTGTCCTGCCGAACCTCGGGCGAATTGAGAGCTATGCTCGCAAGCGAACTGGGAGACGCCGAATCGGACGAGAGCGTAGCCCGGTCCTGCTCGCTTGCCCCGGCCGTTTGGGTAACGCTTTGCGCTCCGGCTTGCGGCAAACTCGCGTCGCTCGAAACATCGTTTGCTGCTGGATTGTATCCATCGATTCTCATTCCGGCTCCTTAAACTACACTGCTGACCCTATCGGCAGATTCACGAGAAAGTTTAGTCCGAATCTCATTTCTTTTTCGCGGGCTCTGTTTCCTTTGCCGGCCCCGCTGGCGTAGAGGCCTGTGGATTCGCCTTGTCAGCCGCCGCGTGCATGGCTTTGGCGACCATCTTGGCGATGCCAATGCCTCCTGAGGCCGCCATGGAGGTTGAAAGCGCTTGCACGCCGAAACTCATTACCGAGTCGCTCGCCACGTCCTTGTCGTCGTCATCGGCGCCTGGAAGAGTGGTAAACGACTGCTCTGCCTGTTGCAGCCAGCTTCCCAACAGGATGGCCTCAAACTCCTTGGATCCCTTGTCGATCTTGGCGTCGCTAAGCCGATCAGGGGACTGCATCTGCTGAAGCAGATGGTCCTGCCTCGCTTGCAAAACGCTTTGTTGCGGGCTCAGTGAGCCTAAAACCAAACTCGTTGCCATTTATTGGATCTCCAACTCAGCCTGGATTCCACCCTCAGCCTTGATGGCCTGAAGGATTGCGACGACATCGCGAGCGGTGGTGCCGATGGCGTGAAGTCCGTTAACAAGTTCCTCTACATTCGCGCCCTCATCCAACCGCATCGATTGGGCCGGGGCCTCATTCACATTCAACCTTGTCTCCGGCACAAGAGTAGCTGGGGTCGGAGTTTTCTGGCCGGGCATCATCCCTCCTGGCACGACTTCATAAGAGGTGACTACCTGGATGGAAAGACTGCCGTGGATCACGGAGACGGGCAAGAGCTTGACACTGCCGCCCAGCACAATTGTGCCGGTGCGCTCGTTGATCACGATCTTGGCCGGGGTGTTAACTGTGAGCATCAGACTCTGCACCCGCGCGATCAACTGGGGCACCGATTGCTCAGATGCGTCGGCCACGCTGACGTCGATGCGCCTGCTGTCGAGCGCAACGGCAACGTGCTTCTTAAACTCCCGGTTCACCGTTTCCGCGATCTGCGTTGCGGTCGCAAAATCCGGATTCCGCAACAGCAGCGACACTGTCTTGAATCCCTTGAGATCCACGGCTGTGTCGCGCTCGATGATTGCCCCGTTGGGAATCATGCCGACGTTGGCGGAGTTCACTTCCTTCCGGTTCGCGCCATCGCCAGCGACGTATCCTCCCATCACCAGCGGTCCTTGCGCCTCGGCATAGATCTGTCCATCCGGACCACGCAGCGCGCTCATCAGCAAGATGCCGCCTTCGAGGCTGCGGGCATCGCCAACGGAAGAAATGGTCACGTCGAGCTTCGCGCCGGGCCGGGCAAATGGCGGAAGCGATGCAGTAATGAAAACCGCCGCCACGTTCTTCACAACGGCAGTGCCCGCGGGAACCAGCACCCCCATCTTCTGCATGGCATTGGCCAGCGTCTGCATCGTGAAGATGGTCTGTTGTGTGTCTCCGGTGCCACGCAACCCGGTCACGAGACCGTAGCCCACCAACAGGTTGTCTCTCACACCTTCAACATTGGTAATATCCCGCACCATGACCTGGCGATCGGTATCCCCGGAGGCGGCATTGAGCGCAGATGGAAACAAGAATGCGCACAGCGCTAAAGCTGAACAAAGAATGGTCCAGCCGCCTGCGTTCGAAAATGTGTGCTTCACCTTCATCGGCATCAGAATCCAATCAGCCACAGAATGGCTTTCATGATCGGGTTAATGGGTCGCGTGGCGTCGGAGATGATTCCCTTGCCTTTCATCTCAATCTCAAGATTGCTCAAAGAGGCGGAAGAGATCGTGTTGCTCGGGCCGATATCGCCGGGGCGCACGACTCCGCGGATCGTTATGTCCTCGTGCTGATTGTTCATGAAGATCTTGCGTTGCGCTTCTACCACCAGGTTGCCGCTTGGCAATACTGCCACCACCTGTCCGGTGAGACTGGTTTGAAACGTCGTATTCGAGGCCGTTGCGCCCTGACCCGCCAGCTGAGTTGCAGAATTGGCATTCAACAGAGGATTGAGGCCGGTGGTCTTCACGTCTCCGGCCAGCCCGGTGATCCCGGAGCTGGTTTGGAACGTTCGCTGATAGGCCGAAGTTCCGCTCTGCGTTGCTGCCGTTTGCACTGCGGCGATGATCACGATTGTGTCATTGACCTTCTGTGCCTTGTAGTCGGTCGAGATATCTCCCAACGGGTTGCCCCCGCCGGACCAGAGGCTGCCAACAGTCCTCCCTGTATCCGCATGCGCATCCTGCTCTTGCAGTCGCGTTACGTACTGCTCTCTTGACCGCGCAGTGTTGTTCTTCTGCTTTTTGAGGCCTGACGCGCGCCCAAACTGAGCAGCCACGACGAGAAGCAGGATTCCAACCGCGAGATTTCGGAGGGTGTGCATTCTCATGGATGCTATCCTCACAGTCTGCCCTTCAACACTGTTTCAGAGAACACTTGAGCGGAGAAAGTTCTGCGTTGTTCCTTGCTAACGACTCGAACCGTTTGGCCGGGAGCGCCGTTCTCCAAACAAGTCACAGACAGTTGAATATGTACGTGTTCACCGTCAAGCAGCAGAATTGCGGGCGAGCCGGCGTGCATGACAAAGGGGTCCGAGCCGGTTTTAGCCGGCGGGATTGCAGTCGAACTTGCCGGGCCGGCCGGCACCGCGTCGTCGCCACTCCAATTGACTGCGACCAGAAACGGCAGGCAATCGGTATTCGAATCGCAAGCCAGGCGGACCCTCATGCGATGATCGCCCCAGCGCTCCATGGACTCGACCCTCAGCTTTGGATTTCCGGTTGATGCAACAACATCGGCCAGAAGCGTCACCTGCCGCGCGGACACCTTGATGCCCGCGTCGCTGAGCACGTCCGCAACCTGCGCAGTCGTGATAGCGATTGGGCTCGGCGCAGCAGCGGCTGGGAATGCCATAGCCGTGCAAAGGACCAGTGCCGACATCGAACTGTCATTCTTCATAGAGCGATCTCCTTATTGAGCGAGCTGGTTTAACCCTTGAAGCATCTCATCGGCAGCCTTCACCACTCGCGAGTTCGATTCATAGGAGCGTTGCGCCAGAATCATATTCACAAATTCGTCGACAATGTTGACATTCGACTGTTCGAGCATTCCCTGCTGAAGTGTGCCGAGGCCGTCCGACCCGCCCGGAACGCCGACAATGGGATTTCCCGATGCGGTGGTTTGCAGATAGATGTTGTTGCCTACACTGTCAAGTCCACCGGGATTCGCGAAACTCGCCAGCTGGATCACTCCCACCTGCGACGCTGCCGTTTGTCCAGGCAGCGAAACGCTCACAGTGCCATCGCTGCCGATGGTCACATTGGTAGCTGTGGGCGGAAGAGTAATCGTCGGCTGAAGTTTATTTCCGTTCGCCGTAACAAGGTTGCCCTGCGAATCCGTCTGAAAGGAACCTGCCCGCGTGTAGCCAATCTGATTGTCCGGCAGCAGAATCTGAAAAAAGCCAGTGCCTTCGATGGCAAGATCCAAAGGGTTTCCCGTGCTGGTCAAATCGCCCTGCGTCTGAACAATCTCGGTGTTGGCGGATCTGGTACCAAGTCCGATCTGCAATCCGGAGGACACTGTGGTCTGCTGTGTTGCGGCCGCGCCCGGCATCACTTCATTCTGATAGAGAAGATCGGAGAACTGCACGCGACGCGATTGAAATCCGGAGGTGCTGGAGTTGGCGAGGTTGTTCGCGATATTGTCGAGATTGACTTGTTGTGCCGTCATTCCGCTGGCCGCGGTGTACAGGGCGTGAAACATTCTTGATCTCCTTTAGCCGACCTTGGGAAGTTCTTTGGTTGCGGTCTTGTCCATCTCCGAGTTGTAGACCGAAAGCGCTCGCTGCATCATGTCGGCCGATCGCTGCGCCGTGATGAGCTCAACCATGCTGGAGATGGGATTCACGTTCGAGCTTTCCAGGACCCCCTGCTGCACCGTTGAATCGGTCGACGGTATCTCGCTTTTCGCAGGAGCGGAATAGTAGTGGCTGCCCGCGCTGGTCAGGGGCGTGCCGGTCGGGAATTGAACTAACTTCAACTTACCCGCCACAGCTCCGTTTGAAGATATGGTTCCATCTGCGCTGATCGAGACTGGGCCGGGGGGTATCGATAGGATGCCCTTGTCACCCATGACGGCATCGCCGGTGGAAGTAACCAGCTGCCCAGTGCTTGAGACCTGAAAGGCGCCGTCGCGGGTATACATCGGGCCATTCGCGGTTTGGATTGCGAAGAAGCCCGACCCTTGGATGCCAACATCAAGATCGTTTCCGGTCTTTTGCATGGCGCCCTGACCGAGATCCAGGTTCGTTCCGCCCAGCACGCTGTAGTCGTTGACCGCCTGATTGAGGGCCGTGGCCGACGCATTTCCAGCGTCCGCGAGCACTGACTTGAAGACATTATGTTCAGCCCTGAATCCGACCGTGCTGGCATTCGCCAGATTGTTGGCGATCGTATCCAATGCCTGCGTGCGAGCAATCAGAGCTGTACTCGCGGCATAGTATCCACTGCCCATATGCACTCCCCCGATTCTTACCAATGCAATCCGGGTGCCAATTGTCGCGGCAGAATTTGCCCGGAAAAAGGCCGAATTCGAGGTCAAAAATGGGTAGTTGATGAGGGACTGATGAGAAGAAGAACGACGAGACACATTCCGATTGGAATCTTGCCGCTTCTTCTCATGCAAAAACAATCAGCGCTCACGGTTTGGGCGCAACGCATTAAGTGAACTTACCTATACGTCCTGAATAAGGATTGGGCGGAACTCCGGATCGAATGGGCATTTGAAAGATGACCGGGTTGCACGCTGATGGGCCAATCGCACGATCTCCGACCACTCGGATTTGAACTCGGCTGATTGAATCTCCGCGAAGAACTGTTGCACAAATGGCGGAAGCCACCATCGCTTTGCCATTTGAAGTCCATTGAGCGCTTCGGCAGCCGCATCTTTTCTGGTGTCATTCCATCCCAGAACCGAGGGAAGAGATCCGATCAAATGGAGGAGGCCTACCAAGTAGGCTTGATCGGGGTTCACTTCCGGCAGTTCATCTGCAACTTCCTTCGAGTATTTCGCAATCTCTCTGGCATGCGCCCACATCTCGGCGATAGCCCTCTGGCGGCCATCACGGGCCGCCCTCGTCTCCGATACTGCCTGCATACATGCATTGACGCCAAGAGCCGAGATGCAATCCTCGATGCGAAGGGGCCGGTCGTGGGAGTTGGCATACTCGCGCCCTGCCAGGCGCAATATCTGCAAGGTAGCCCCGAGATCGTCAAGAACGAGCTGGGAAATTTCACGAAGATCGACGGACGATTCCTGAACCGCAAGGTCGAGGAGCAAGAGGGTTTCTTGCATGATGGGTATCGCTGGATCGGGAGCAGCGCCGACTTGTGTTGGCTGCAGGATCACAACCTGCTTGAGGCTAGTTGGGCTTTGAGAATGTTCACTGTTGGGCATTGGGCCACCCCCTGCAACATTCATCGGCAGGTCTCGCGGATTTGTCTACCCCCAAGAACCGATTCTATCTTCCAAGAGAAGAGATTTTTCTGTTGTTTCAAGCGCTGATTCGATTTTTCCCCGAAAAAGCACGTCGACCTTGCGCCGTTTGCCCGCCATCCTGATCCATACCATGTTTCGCGAACACGCAAATCTCGCTTCTCGCGCGGAGACCTCCACTGCGGCGCCAGCCAGGTTGTTCGCCATCTTCGCCGGCGTAAGGCTATCCTCGAAGATCATTTCTTTGTGGTCTGGAATTGCTGTCAGCCGAGCCATTTGCTCGGCGAACTCGGTCGGCGTGATGAAGCATGGCTCCGCCCTGCACCCAGTGATTGCTTCCAGCGAATCAAGAAGACAATGTTCGACGCGATATACGAAACCCAGGACCAATCGTTTCGCGGCAGCGGAATAGTGCAATGGCGCCGCCGAGTATGCACGCAGGAGTGTGACCGGAATATCCGACTCTACCGGTTGGGCGATGCGGTCCTTTCCGAGTACCGGTACTCCCCACTGTGCCGCTCTGGCCGCCGTCAATTGCCATTCGTTGGCCAGGCCAAGCTGGACCAGCACTGTCTCCAGTTGCTCGCCTCGCACCCTGCTCTGAGCCGTCGCAAAGCGAAGCTGCTCCTCGGTCAGATAACCTTTCGTGAGCATCGCCAGTCCTATCGTCAATCGAGGACTATGCGGCATCTCCACTAGACGCGCTGTTGAGATTGCTGTAAACCGGTTGAATGCGGCTTCAGCAAAGCAACCGACGCTGCAGTACCAGTCCTGGTCCACATGAATTCCGGTGTTGCCCTGGGTCACGATTCGCATCAGCAGTGTGTTCGGGCATTCCCGGAGCGCACACGCCATTTGCTTCCCTTCCCGGCCAGTACCCGACATGATTCCGCGCAACGAGAGTTTCATCGAATTCCATTCCTCCAGCGATCAATGAACAAAGTGGGATGCAATGGGTTGGGGGATTTCCGTGACCCGCAATCCGTAGTTGCCGTCAACGATAACGGCTTCACCGCGAGCAATCACCTTACCGTCAAGCAGCAGTTCGACAGGTTCGTCCACCTGGCGGTCCAACTCAATCACCGAACCGGTGGCCAGTTCCAGCACCTCGCGGAGCGGCATTTGACGCTGGCCGAATCGAAGCAAAACATTCAATTCGACGTCCATGACGAGTTTCAGATTGACGGAATCCGCTTTAGGATCCTCCGCCTCAATCGCAGCGTTGTTCTTCTGGTTGTCCGCCATTTCTACTCTCCTTCCCAGCTTGTCTGTTGCGTCCGGCGACCGAGTTGAGCTGCTTTTTGCGATCCGTTCCTGACCGGCAGTGCCTCAAATATTTCCCGCCCCTCTATGCTCAATGCCGTGGGTGCTCCAACTGGCGCGCGGAGCTTCAGGACGCTTCCTGTTTGGAGCGCGACCAGGTCTCGCACTGGAATCTTTAAAGGGAAGAGACCGGCCGCAACCACTACATCGGAATCCAAAATCCGTTCGCGAATACTTGGCAATGGGAAAAAGCGCAATCTGCTTCTAGCTTCTGGCTGATCCCCGCGGATCTTTTTCATTAGAAGATTGGAGAACGAAGCCGGGAGAACCAATTGAAACGAACCCGTGGTACCCCCCATCTCGATGGTGAATTTGAGGATCGAAACTTTTTCCGTAGGTGTGCAATTCTGGCCCATGAGCGAGGACTTGATTCGCCGGTCTTGTTCCAAAGACATGTTGGGAATACGCCATGCCTGTTCCGCTTTTCGCGCGACCAAAGACGTGACGCCCTGCATGATCTCTTCTTCGATCTCGGAAAGCTCCCGCACACCGTGTACAGGCCCTCCCACACCGCCCAGAAGCCGTTCGATGATTGGA
Source organism: Acidobacteriaceae bacterium (assembly GCA_003138365.1). Taxonomy (GTDB): domain Bacteria; phylum Acidobacteriota; class Terriglobia; order Terriglobales; family Acidobacteriaceae; genus Telmatobacter. The sequence goes on along the minus strand of PLFY01000216.1, from coordinate 45,272 downwards.
AATACAACGTTGAGGTCGCATTCCACGAAGATGGTGCATGGAACCGAGCGCAGGAAAAATGGAACGATGTAGCTCAGGGGAGGGATGCTTGCAATGTGCTCAAGTATGGGAATCTGATCGAGCCCCTTCAGTTTCACCCCCATCACCGTCCCCAGGTAATCGTCCAGGGTAACCGCCAGGTGGCGTGCAAATGTCTCGTGAATTGCAGTCAGAGCCCGCACATTCTCGTTCGACATTCTTCCCGCCGATCTGAAGTTGCAGGCCTGGACCGAACGCGGCGGCCTGTCCGCGCTCTGTGACCCTTTCCGCTGTGAAACCTTGACCGTTGCCTCTGGATCTTCCTGACTAAGCGCGTTCAACGGATCCTCCCTTCGACGCGTAACCTGCCGATGGCTCCATCTGCAGGTGCGCGAGCAACTCTCTGAGCTTTCTTAAGGTCGCCTGCAATATTTGGTAAACACGCGAAAGCGCCACTCCCACCACTTCCGATATTTCCTTCATCGTGAGCTCTTCGCGATAGTAAAGAGAAAGAATCAGTTGTTCCCTCTTGCTGAGTTTTGCGATGGCCGCGGCCAAATGAGCCCTCATTTCGCCCCGCAGACAGAGATCGAACGGGTTTGGATCGTCCAGGGCGGGTGCGGATTCAATCACATCGAGCAGCATAGTCCGATCGTTTGAAACTGCGGTCTGCTGGCCCACCACAAAAAGACCGTCGATCTGTGCAACGATTTTTTGCAGTTGACCGATCTCGAGGTTCATTTCCTCCGCAATCTCCGACTCCGCCGGATGACGCCTGAGCCTGGCTTCGAGCCGTGCGGTTGCGTCGGCTATTTCGCGTCCGCGTCTGCGCAGGGAGCGCGACCCCCAGTCGGCCTCGCGCAGGCTGTCCAGAATTGCGCCTCGAATTCGAAACTTCGCAAAGGCCTTGAACTGGATGTTCTTTGAACTATCGAAGCTCCGGCTCGCTTCCAGCAGGCCGATCACCCCCGCATTCACAAGATCCTCCATTTCAACCTGGCGGGGAAGCCGTTCGCAAATTCGCGCGGCAATGTAGTAGACCTGTGACAATTCCCGCATCACAAGATCGTTCGGATCCTCGACTTCCGCCACGCTTGATTTGTATGCCACTTCGGCTGGCGTCATTTCTTCACCTCTTCGAACATGTGAGAACCAACAATCTTCATCGAACCGAACCTAGCGAGAGAACCGGCGTCATGGGCGGTATTTCGGACGGCGAAATCACGACTATCTTTGGAATGAACGGCTCCAGCATCCGCCTCAGGTAAAAACGGCCCGGAGAAGAACAAAGCAGCACTGGCGGCGCCACCGTTACCTGGTCGCCGAGCATGGCCCGCAGGCCATCCAACACCCGGTGCACCACGGAGACCTGCAACGCTCCGCCCGCGGGAACGATCTGTGGCTGCTGAGCGGAAGTGCGGGAGCATTCCTCCTCAAGGGAGTTATGGAGCGTGACCACCTTAAGTTGCCCGAGATCGTCCAGTAGCGGGCGAATAAGAGCGCGTCCAAGGGCGTGTCTGCTTGCTTCGATCAGGCCCACCGGATTCTTGTTGACCGCTGCCATCTCGACCAGCACTTCAAGAATTGTCCCCAGATCGCGAATGGACACTTGCTCTCGGAGCAACTGTTGAAGTACCTTTTGCACTTCACCGAGGCTCATGAGTTTCGGAATCAGCTCTTCCACGAGTTTCGGATGCGAGTCGGCCAGACGATCGATGAGGCGCTTGGCCTCCTGGCGGGTCAGCAGGTCGTGTGCATTTTGCTTGATGATTTCGGTAAGATGAGCTGCCAGCACGGACGTATGGTCTACCACGGCATATCCGGTGGAGATGGCCTGGGCCTGAAGATCGGGCGTAATCCACTTCGCCGGTGAATTGAACGCGGGTTCACGCGTCTCCTGCCCCGGAATATCTCCAGGCTTGGGGTTTGAGTGTACGGCGAGCAATCGGTCGCGCCGAAGTTCCCAGCGTGCAATCTCAACGCCGCGAAGGTAGACGACATACTCTCTTTCCCTGAGGGATAAGTTGTCGGTGATATGAATTGACGGGGCCAGGAATCCCAGTTGCTGGGCAAGATTCTTGCGCAGCGATTTCACTCTCGAAAGCAGCTGGCCACCCTGCTTGGCATCCACAAGCGGTACAAGGCCTACGCCCACTTCGAGCATAAGTTCGTCCAGTTTAAGCACCGCATCCATGGGATCGACTGTCGGAGCTCCGCCAGCGCCCTTCCCTGCCGCGCCTTTTGCACCGGCGGCCGGTTCCAATGCGGCTGGTTTCATCTTCCAGGCCGCGAACATCAAAACGCCGCCTAACGCTATAAACGATATCTTCGGCATGCCGGGAATCATGGCCAATGTCAACAGGACTCCGCTTACAATCCATAGCGGACGCGAGGTCCTGAACATCTGCTTGCCGATGTCGCTGCCCAGCGAAAAGTCCGATCCGGCCCGTGTAACAACGATCCCACCGGCAACGGAGACCAGCAGTGAAGGAATGATCGTAACCAACCCGTCGCCTACGGTGAGAATGGTGTAGGTCTTGAGAGCTTGCTGGAACGGAACACCCTGTTGGAATACGCCGATCAGGAAACCCGCGATGATGTTGATGGCCATGATGAGAATAGTGGCCAGCGAATCTCGTTGACTGAAGCGGGCTGCGCCGTCCATGGAACCGCAAAACTCTGCCTCGCGCGCCACCATTTCCCGGCGTTCTCTCGCCTGCTCGGAGTTGATAAGCCCGGTATTCAGATCGGAATCGATGGCCATCTGCTTTCCAGGCATGGCGTCGAGGGTGAATCGGGCCGTCACCTCGGCAGTGCGAACGGCGCCGTGGCTCACCACGAGATACTGGATGGCAATGAGCGCGAGAAAGATTACAAAGCCGACAATGTAATTTCCGCCCACTACAAACTGTCCGAATGCCTCGATCACCCTTCCCGCCGCCGATGAGCCCTCGTTTCCGTGGAGCAGGATGCGCCGCGTGCTGGCCAGATCGAGTGACAGTCTCATCAGCGTCAATAGGAGGATGACGCTTGGAAATACTGAGAATTGCACCGGGCGCTGAATTTGAATTGCGGTCAACAGCACAAGCACCGACGCCGTAATGCTGAGGGTAAGCAGCAAGTCGAGCATGAAGCTCGGCATAGGCACCAACATTACGAATACCAAGGCGACCGCACCGGTCGGAATGAACCAATCGGAGGATGCGCGTAACGTGCTGAGGAGTCCCTTTTTCTTGGTCACGGCAGTATCATTGCTCCCGACAGGTTGGCGGAGGCTCTCCTTTGAGCCTCGCGGCGTTTCACTTCGTCCTGAGCCTTGAAGACCAAGACAAGAATTTCAGCAACAGCGTGGTACAGCGCAGAGGGGATTGCATCGCCGACTTCGGCGCCCCTGTAGAGCGCCTGCGCAAGAGGCCGGTTCTCCATGATTGGAATGCCGCGGTCCCGGGCAATTTCTTTAATCTGGGCTGCCAGCAGATCGAGCCCCTTTGCCACAACAATGGGCGCGGCCATGTTCAACTCGAACTTTAGTGCGACCGCGTAGTGGGTCGGGTTGGTGATGACGACGGTCGCGGCTTCCGCGGCCTTGATCATCCTTTTGCGGCGAGCCTGACGCTGCAGCCTCCGGATTCTTGCCTTGCTCGCGGGATTGCCGTCGGTCTCCTTCATTTCCTCTCGGATTTCCTGGCGGCTCATCTTGAGGTCGCCTTCGTTTTTCAGGCGCTGGAGCATGTAGTCCACACCTGACCAAACGAGGAGGATCAGACCGCACTTCCAGCAGAGCTCCAGGAGAATGGCGCCGACAAGGCTGATAAACGCACGCGGCTCTGCGTAAGAGCTGCCGAGAATCTCTGTCCAATGGCTGACAAGACAAGCAACGCCAGCCCAGACCATCGCGGAGAACGGGATAAGACTCTTGAGGATGTTGCTGAGCCCCGCGGGGGAGAAGATCTGTTGCATCTTGCCGGCAGGGTTAAGCCGCTCGAAATTGGGTGCAAGCGCCTCTGGCGCGACGACGAATCCGCCTTGCGCCAATCCGGCGAGCAGCGATACCACGAACCCGGACGCCAGAATCGGAACGATCCAGCGCATTGCTTCTACACTTGTCCAGAAGAGCAGTGGCCCATTTGTCTCGATCGTGTCACTGTTGGCGGACTCAAGCGTTTCGCGGAAAAAGTCGGTCCAATGCGCCGCTCCCTGGCGGACCAGAAGGCACAGCACGCCTCCCACCGCAAACAGGCTCAGGGCGCTGGTCAGCTCGCGCGAACGCGTCACGCGGCCTTGCTCGCGCGCCTTTTGCCGGTGCCGCGGTGTTGCCTTTTCGGTTTTGTTCGAGTCAGCCATTCAGCCTCATCGTGCCAGGTGCAGTATGTGTTCGCCTGTGGTTACGGAATCGACAAAAAGATGATGGTAGAGGTCGGGCCAGAACTTGAGTGTCGCGATCAATATCAGGACTCCCAGAATGCTTTTGATTGCCGGTCCAAGCACCATCAACGGCATTTGCGGGGATGCCTTACCCAGAAATCCGAGCAGGACATCGGTCACCAGAGTGGCCGATAGAACTGGCGCGGCAATCTGAACACCCAACCCAAAAATGGTGCCGCCGGTCGCGATAATCGTCCAGGTAAACAAGCCGCTCAGGTGCATGGTGCCGGGCGGCAAATACAGAAAGCTTTTCCCGATCGCTCTCAGAAGCCAGTAGTGAACATCCATGCACAGAAAGAGCAAGACAACCATGGACTGGTAAAAAATCGGAATCACCTTTGACTCCGCCTGAGACATCGGATCGATAATCGTCACCAGGGAGTAGCCCATTTGAATGCCAAGGATCTCTCCCGCCAACTGGGCGCCCTCGAAGGCGACATTGGTTGCCAGGCCCATCCCCACGCCGATGATGAACTCCGTGATGACCACGACGGGCCATTGGACCATGGGATAGGCGCCGATTCCATGCCCGACACTGGGAAACAGGAGCAGCGTCAGGGCCAGGACCAACCCGGCTTTGATGCGCACCGGAATAACGGTGCTGCCAAACCACGGCGCGAAAAGCATCAGCCCGGTAAGCCGGACGCTAATGGTCAGCAGGCCGCCGATGATCGTGAGTAGAGGTATCTCAATCATCCCAGGAACACCTTGAAGTCGGAGAACAATGTCAGCGTGTAAAGCGAAAGGTGACGCCACATCCACGGCATCATGAAGAACAGCGCGGCTCCCGTGCAGAACAGGCGCGCCACCGTGGAAATTGTGTTGTCCTGCAGCGAAGTCAGCGTTTGAAGGATGTTGACGACCAGGCTGACGACGATGGCTACAGCCAATACCGGGCCAACCAGGATGATCACTTCCTGCAACATCATTCGACCGAGCAATACAACGCTATCTACGTTCATGGCGTTATTGAAAACTCCTCATGAGAGATCCGATCAACAGATGCCAGCCGTCCACGATCAGGAAAAGAAGCAGCTTGAGCGGTGTTGAAATGACCACCGGCGGCAGTTGAAACATGCCGACGGATGTGGTAATCGAAGCCACCACCATGTCCACGATCAGGAATGGAAGAAACAGCACGGTGCCAATCTGAAAGCCGGCTTTCAGCTCAGACAAGATATAGGCCGGCAGAAGCACGCGCATCGACAGGTCGTGGGGTGAAGCTGGACGAGGTTCCTTCGCCAATTCGATGAAGAGGGCCACGTCCTTCTCGCGGACATAGCGGCTCATGAACTCGCGAATGGGCGCCTCCGCGCGAGTGAGCGCATCCATGGCGGTGATCTGTCCTCCCTGCATCGGAACAAAGGAGTCTGCATAGATCTTGTTTGCGACGGGTTGCATTATGAAGAAGGTCAGGATCATCGAGAGTCCGATGAGCGTCTGGTTTGATGGCGTGGTCTGGAGTCCCAGAGCCTGGCGCAGAAAATGAAAAACAATCAGCAGCCGCGCGAAAGGCGTCATGCACACCAGGACTGAAGGAATCAGCGTGAGCCCGGTGAGCAGAATCACGATGGACCAAGGCACGGAGTTGCTGGGCGCCCCGGTAATTTGCAGGCCGCCGCCAATCCCGGACGGGGACGCGGCAGCGGGGCCTGCGGAGTTTTCGACCCTTGAAGAAGATCCAGCCCCATCTCCCGACACACTATGATCGGTTCGATTCGCCGAACTGCCGGGGTCGACAACGTTGGCGGAAATCGTTGGGAAGCGTCCCTGGCCTGCTGCCGAAGCAGTAAGCGCGATCACAATCGATGCGATCGTCGTTATCCCTCGGCCTGCGCAGTTCCGATTCATGCCGACTTCCCCTGCAACGCGAACTCGGCACCAGGAGCGGCGGCAGTTTCAAGCGCCCCCTCCAGCTGCGTGACCACCGACACCCCGGACACTCCTCCTCCGATCAGGAATTCGCGTCCCTGCACGCTCACCACAGCCAGGAATCTCTTTTCGCCGAGCGGGACCATTTCCATTACTCGCAATCGCTTGGTGGAAGACAGCGTGTATTTCGCGTGGAGCCATGACCAGAGGTGTGCCAGGATGCGCGAACCAGTCCGTTCTGGTTGGCCCTCCTGCGAGAGGTTGGGCAGACTCGTTTCGATGGCGACCGGTTTAACCGCTTGCAATTGTTTTTTCGAGAGCACGGTGTTTTTCGCCCGCGTCCATGGCCATGAGCGGCCGCGCGAATTGCGGGGAGGCTGTTTTGGCTCGTTGGCGCGAGGTTGAATGGAAACGGATTTTTGCGGCTCCGATTCAGGTTGCTCCACATAATCGATCGCACAATCTCGGAGCGAAGCATGAAACGATGCTTCTCGAGCCGCCGGCGCGGGCGCAAGGCAGAACTCCTGCCAACGCGGGCCAATGAGCGGAGGATTGGGATTTCGATTCTGCGCCGTCATGCTTGTTCCGTTATGCGCACCGCGAGATGATCTCCGATGACGTCGAATTCAGTCCAACCGAGAAGAAGTTGATTGACCCGCAGCGGAACATCGCTGGTATGGTGATAGGCGGTTTCCACGATCGAGCCTTTGGTAAGAGTGAGAAGGTCGCCAATCGTAAATCGAACCACGGGTATTTCGAGGCTAAGCCTGCAGGGCAGCCACGGCATCGTGTCGAGTAGATCCCTTTCACGCGCCACCGGGGTTGAACGGGAAGGCTCTTCAGAATTCGGCTCTGGATTCAGGACTGCGGTACTCATTGGACCTCGCACGCTTCCCGCCCCAATCGTTTCTCCATGACCCGGCCGAGCTGGACGCGCGTGGCGGATCCTGAACACGATGAGTGGAGCGAATGCACAAAGGTCAATGCAATTGGAGGGCCGGAATCTCAGGCGGCATCCGGGCGTCGCCCTGGAGGGTCTTCTTGTCCGATAAGTTATTGATCAATAATATCTTGCAGGCAAATATTGCCTACCAGACCGACCCCGGCAACTGGTGAGACAGCCATGAGAATGAAAGGCCGGCACAGGGCTCCCGCCAGGAGTCGCTTTCTCCCGGCGGAAGCTTCTAATCGTGGCTTAACAAATTCGTCCTTCTTCTCGATTCTAGGTAACGAGCTGAATCGTCGCCTGCGCAATCTGATCGAAGGTCGTGAGAGCCTTGGCGTTGGCCTCGTAACCTTGCTGCGCGACGATCAAGTTTGAAAACTCGGCAGAGAGGTCCACGTTGGACTCTTCAACCGATGAGCCCTCGATCGTACCGTTCCCGCCGGCGCCGGCTCGTCCAATGACTGCGGCTCCCGAGGCGGGTGTGGATTGATAGTCGCCGTTATCCGACTGCGTGAGTCCTTGGACGTTCCCGAAGCTCGCCAATGCCACTTGTCCCAGTGCTTGCGTTTGGTCGTTGCTGAACTGCCCCTCGATGGTTCCGTCCGGGGCAACCGTGAAGCCAGTGAGCGTCCCCACTCCATAGCCGTTCTGAGTGGTTGCGCTAGTGGCGCTGGCCGAGTCCAACTGCGTGATCGTTGAGCTTCCCGATCCGCCAAGATTCCAGGTCAGGTTCATGTTCGCGGCGCCATCGGCCAGGCCCGAGACGTCGATGCCGGTGACCGATCCGCCGCTTGGCGTGAGCAGATTCCCCGATTGGTCAAAGGTCATCGTGCCGCTGGAAACCGTCGTTGGACTGCCAGTGCCGCCCGTTGCGGACGCCGGCAACGTGATGGCGTAGCTCCAGGCGCCCGTCCCTGTGTTCGTAAACTGAACATTCAGGGTCTGCGCCGTCCCCAGCGAGTCGTAGACGGTCATGGGTGTGCTGAACGTGGTGCCAACGGTGGCGCTGGAGTCGAGATTTGCTGTCATTTGGAAGGTTGTGGTAGTCGCACCGGGGGCCGTTCCCGACGAATCCACCGTGATGGGGCTCAGAGTGCCGGAGGTTGAAACCACCCCATTGGCCGCCGGATACCCCATAACCAGTTCTCCGCCCGGAGTTACCAGCTGGCCCGATGAATTCACCGTAAAGTCACCGTCGCGCGTGTAGCTTGTTTGACCATTGGCAGACTGCACCACGAACATTCCGTTGCCTTGGATTGCCATGTTCGAATCAACGCCCGTTGATTCGACGTCGCCATTGGAGAAGTTCGAACTCGTGCCGATGACCTGCACACCCGATCCTACTTGTATAGGGTCGCCATTCCCCGATGAGCCTTGCGCCGCAGCGAAGACGTCGCCGAAGTTCAGCGTCTGATTCTTGTAGCCGTCCGTGTTGAGATTCGCAAGGTTGTTTGAAATCACGTTGAGCGATGAAGATTCTGCCTGCAGGCCAGAGAGTGGAATCGAATACGATGCCATTTACATACCTCCTGTGTTGGTGAGATTTGAAGTTTGGGCCGGAGCCCCGAAGCTGCCGTACAGGTTCATGAGATCCGATGAGCTTGGAACACTGTTGTTCGCCGGTTGAGTTTGGCCAGGCGCACCTGCAGCCGAGACTGCCTGGGCTGATGCTCCACCAGAGGAGCCGGATGACCCCGTCCCCCCGCTTGAGCTTGTGCCTGTGGAGCTCGATGTGGATGGCACCAAGCTCGACAATGTGGAATTGATCGAGATGAGTTGATCCAGTTGGTTGAGAGAAACGAGTTGGCCAACCATCTCGGTCGGATCGACCGGATCGGTGGGATCCTGATTCTGCAGTTCGGTAACGAGCAGGTTCAGAAATGTTTCCTGAAGGCTGGTCGACGAAGTACCCAACGAGCTGTTCGAAGTGCTGCCTGACGTGCCGCTCGTCCCACTCGTCCCGCTCGTGCTACTAGCCGCCTTAGGCGCACTGGCGGTTTGTGCCTGCACGGGCGCGGTAATGCTGGGTTGCAGTCCTTGAATGTTCATTTGCCCTCCCTTTCTGGAGAGTGATTGAGCCTTAGGCTCTGATGTCCAGCCGGTGATTGCCGCTTGCCGCCACGAGCATCCCGAGGTTTATCCCCTTGTCGGCCTCGGTAAGATCCGCGGCGTCTGCTGAGCGTGCGGAACCGGCAAACGCGTCTTGCTGCTTCTGTGAAGATTGCTCCGAGTTACTTGAATGCGATGAACCTTGGTTATCGATCTGGATCGATGCTTGAATGCCGTGCTCGTCTCCCAGCTTTGTCTGCACGGATGAGATATGAGCCGCTATTGCCTGGCTCAACTCGGAGTGATCGACCGATATCTGAGCCTGCATTTGCTGTTGGGAGACTGAAGTGCGGATCGAGATGTCGCCAAAATCGCTCGTGTGCAATCCGACACGCATCTCTGTCTGGCCCATCGTCTGGATAAGCTTCGCGCTGTTAATGGCCGTCGTTACTACGCCCTCGCCGATATCCTGTTGGTTGATGCCGGGAGTTTCCACTTGCCCGGCAGAACGCGATCTATCTGCAAGACCGTTTGGCATGGAGACGGACGATGCGATTTCATGGGAAGCCCCGGAAGTCGCGATCGTTTGTACCTGGGCCTGGGGCAAACTACTGGCCGCAACCCGAGCCGCGGCAGATTCTATTTGATCGGGACTGCCATTCATGTTCTGCGGAGATTGGTCGCTGTTCTGACCGCCGGACGAGCCATTGTGCACCCCAACCGCTGTCGACCCGGTCTTGTTGATATCCGCATCCGCCGCATTCGTTAGGCTTGGATTCTTGGGGGCGGTTGTGCCAGGTGCTTCCTTCAACTCCGCCGCTTTGGCTGGTTGAATGCGCCCTGTGGCGCCAATTGCCCCCACGGCTGCATTGTCGGGGAAAGCAACTCGCAACGACGCTTCCACTGATGCCTGGAGCATTTCTCCAACCGCCGTTGTGGGGCCGTCCACGACTTGCGTTCCATTCGAAGTAACTTCCGCACGTGGCCCTTTAGCAACTGCCCCATCCAGCACCGCCCCCAAAGCCATGCGCGCCTGCTGGTTTGCAGCCAGCTCAGCGGCAGATGCGTTTCGCGTCCACTGCGCGGCAGCGAACTGCGCTTGGATATCGGCGGCGACTGTTGAGGAATCGGAATTGAGGGGCACTTTATTAGCTGTGCCCTGCTGGTTTGCAGGCAGTTCAGCGCCCGGCGCTCCTTGCGTCGCCTGCGCGGCAATGAGCTGCGGCTGAATATCGGAAACAACTGCCGAGGGCCTGGCATTGAGAGGCATTTCATTAGCCGCGTGCGCCTGCTGGGTTGCAGGCGGCTCAGTGGCTGGTGCGTTCGGCGTCCACTGCGCGGCAACCAACGGCGCCTGCGTATGGGAAACAACTGCCGAAGGCTCGGCATTGAACGGCATTGGATTAGCCGCGTGCGCCTGCTGGGTTGCAGGCGGCTCAGCGGCAGATGCGCTTCGCGTCCACTGCGCAGCAACCAACGGCGCCTTGATATTGGAAACGACTGCCCAAGGCTTGGCATTGAGAGGCATTTCAGTAGCCGTGTGCGTCCGCGGGGTTGCAGGCGGCTCAGGGGTAGATGCGCTTCGCGTCCACTGCGCGGCAACCAACTGCGCTTGGATTTCGGGGGCGACTGTTGAGGGCTTCGCATTGAGAGGCACTTCAGTTGTCGCAGGCGATTCGGATACCCGGCGATTTGGCGCAAGATTATCTTGTTGTGCGTTTGACGTTCCGTTTGCCGGAACCTTGTCATGATCGGCAGGAGGAAGAGTCCCTGTCGCACTTGCGTCAGCTTCACGGTTTGCGGGCGTAACTTCAAGGACAGGTAACTGCTCTTCATGTTGCGTTCCTGTTCCACCTTTCGCAGTGTTCGCTCCAGTAGCCACCCCCTGGCCTAAGCCCGCCGTGCTATTTCCATAGCTTTCGTTCGCAGAAGCTTCGGCAAGTATCGCCAGAAAGCCGCGGTCGGTCTTGCCGGTTTGTAACAGCGGCGTCGAAGCTGAATTCACTGTCGTCACTTGCGATGGACCTCGCATGCCAAACGTAACTGCATGTTTCGTGCCAACTTTTTGGCATCGCAGCAGGAAAGCATGGTAGCGCAGACCATTCATTACAAACGTGTTACTGGAGAGATGTCTAGACAGAGCGCTGGCCTGCCCGGGCAAACCGGCAACCATTGCCCTCTCTACTAGGCAATGTGTGCCCACAGGAGATGCAGGCATCGCGTCGTAGGTTGAGTAGCCAGCGCCGATGGGAATATGGGGAAGGAACCAGGCAATGTCGGCCTGTTAGTCAATAGATAGCTCTAGCCGCGCTGTCGCCGCGCGGCAAATATGTCGTCAATTCGCTTTTGGTGAGCTCGAGTTTTTTCCTGCTCGTACTTATCTCGCTGCGAATCGTGCAAGTTGGACAGCGTTTCGCAGTTGCGGTAAGCAGCGTGATAGATCTTCAACTGCCGATCGCGCTGTTGTCCGAGAGTCTGGCGATTGCGGTCGAGGGCCGTCCTCTTCTCAACCGCCGCCTGCTTCGTCCAAACCAGCATTTGCACCTGACTGGCTGGAATCGGCCGCTGCATAGCTCTCTGCTCCGCGTTGAAAGCTTCAGCGATCTCCGCAGTCAGCCGATCGATTTGATGCGTCAAGCGAGCCATCTCGAGCAGGATCTTCTGCAGTGCGCGCTCCTCCTGCCTCTGCACGCTCTCCCTAACCCGAAGCACGGTCGCAAGTGGGAAACGAAATGGCATCGCTTTATCTTTTCTCCAGTTGCGCGATGTGTTTCAGAGCCTCGATGTGCCGGTCTGCCTTCGCCTTCAAGCGCATCAGACAGGCTCTAGCCTGGCAGAGCCATCAGCAACTTGACGACGTCCTCGTGTTTGCAGAGAACATCGGGCTTCTGCTGCAAGAACTCATTCAGTGCGGGCAGATTCCCAATGGCATTATCCAGTATGGGATCGGAACCCTTCTGATAGGCGCCGATGCGGATCAAGTCCTCGGACCGCGCATAAGCCGCCATCAATCGCCGCAGGGAATTCGATTTGGCAACATGTTGCTCAGACGCTACATATGGCATCAATCGGCTAAGACTATCCAGAATTGAGATGGGGGGATAGTGGCTGCTCATGGCAAGGTTTCTATCCAGAACCACATTGCCATCCAAGAGCGAGCGGACCGTATCGACGACTGGATCCTGCTGATCGTCACCCTCCATCAGCACGGTGTAGAAGGCGGTGATACTGCCTTGTGAGAAGTTTCCGGCCCTCTCTATGAGGCGAGCGAGCATATTCAATACAGAAGGCGTGTAGCCTTTCGCGGTCGGCGGCTCACCGGCGGCCAATCCAATCTCGCGCTGCGCCATTGCAAAGCGCGTGAGCGAATCCACAATCAGGAGTACATTCTTGCCCAGGCTCGCAAAGTATTCGGCAACCGCGGTCGCCGCCAGAGCCGCTCTGATCCTTAGCAGCGGCGATTGGTCTGAAGTGGATACAAGGACCACAGCGCGGCGAAGACCTTCCTCGCCGAGAACTTCAAGAAACTCGCCCACCTCTCGGCCGCGCTCCCCAACCAGAGCCAGCACCGTCATGTCCGCCGACGTCCCGCGCGCCATCATGCCAATCAGCGTGCTTTTTCCCACGCCGCTTCCGCCGAAGATGCCGACACGCTGTCCTCTCCCACAGGTTAGGAAGCCATCGATCGCCCTGATGCCGCAGCCGAGCGGTTCACGGATAGGGACGCGTTCAAGAGCCATCGGCACTGAACCGTCAATGCTAACCCCATGTGTGGCTCGGTACTCTCCTTTTCCGTCGACCGGATTTCCCGTCGGGTCGATCACCCGCCCCAGCAGCTCCGGCCCCACTCGAACTGACGGCCGAGCACCCCACGTCATGATTTGGTCCCCGAAGCGAATGCCCTGCGGATTGTCGGCTGCCATGGACAGCATGGTGGATCCACGAAAGCCGATGATCTCCCCTGCATACGATCGGCCGCCGGCGCCGGTAATCTCGCACGACTCGCCCACAAAGCAGAACGGGCCCTCCGACTCAATCAGGTTGCCAACAACCTGATTGACCCGGCCTCTCCAGCGCAATGTTGAGCCGGCATCAAGATGGTGCATGTAGGGGGCCAGGATCGAACGGCTCATGGATTCACCGGCCTCAACGCAAGAAGATCGAAGAATCCCTGCTCGATTTCTTTCAGTTGAACGTCCAAACCAAAGTTGGTCGATCCAAGCTTAGTCTCGAGAATGCAGTCCTGATCGCTGAGCCCCACATCCTCAACTACCTCGAAGCACGCAGTTCCCGATTGCCGGTCAAAGAACTCCTTCCACCGCTTGCCGTTTCCCGGACCTACTCGGACGGTCACGCTGGATCCGTCACACATCTTCTCCGTCGCCATTCTTACCAGAGCGGCAACCAGCATTGGATCGACTTGCGCTTCCCGATGCAGGATCTTGGCAGCAATCGCCAAGGCAAGTTGAACAATCTCAGCTTCTACGCGCGCATAGTAATCGGCTCTCTCCATCTGGAAAGCCCTGAGCGCGGCCGCGATGGGTGCGCGCGCAATGTCGAGCTTCTGCTCATATTCCTCGCGCGCCTGCAGGACCGCCTCGGCCTTCGCGAGCTTGATCTTCTCATCGGCTTCTGCCATTGAAAGCAGGCCGTCAACATGGTTCTTGACGATTCCGGCGGCGAATCGCGTTTCCAGAGGCCCCTTCGCTGCAACGCCCGCAGGCGGATATTCTGCCAAATCGCGGTACTCCACGGCCATGAAGGGACGCGCCAGCGTCGGGTTGAATTCCCCACTAGAGGACATACTCGTCTTCCCCCTCACTCTTCAATACCATCGTGCCCTCCGCCTCAAGTTTTCGCGCGATGGCCACAATCTCCGCTTGAGCTTTAGCCACGTCTTTGCCCCGAACCGGCCCCATCGCTTCGGAGTCTTCCTTCATCATTTCCACGGCACGCGTCGACATGGGGCGATAAAAGTGGCTCCTCAATTCCTCGCCCGCTCCTTTGAGTGCGATCGTCAAGGCTTTCTTGTCAATCGCATTCACCAAGGTGCGCATTTCCTGTTCGGGGACTTCAAGAAAGTCCTCGAACGTGAACATGAGATCGCGGATGGCGATCGCGACCTTGGGTTCCTCTCTTTCAATGATTTCAAGAATCTCGCGCGTTGTAGTCTTGTCAAGCCGATTCATGAGTTCGGCGACGCTTCTGTATCCGGAATCGGCGCGCCTTGTGTGGTCGCCAACGGACTTCAATCGGCGATTCAACACTGTGGAAACCTTCGCGGCTACATCCGGAGAGAAATGACCCAGATTCGCAAGCCGCCACACGCAATCGGATCGTGTTTCCGGCTCCAACTCCATCAACACCGCCGACGCCTGCTTCGGATCGAGATGGCCAAGAACCAATGCCTTGGTCTGTGAATGCTCGCCAACCAGGAACCTGGCCAGTTGCTGCGGATCCGCCTTCTTCAGCGAGTCGACACGGGAAGAGTTCAGCTCGCCGGCACGCATCAACCGCTCAACCATGGTCTTGGCGCCCTGCTCTCCGAGGGCTTTGATCAGTAGCCGGCTTGCAACTTCCTGCCCTCCCACTGCGATGAATTCCTGAGCGGAAATCAATTGGTCGAATTCCCTCAATACTTCCAGGCTTTGTTCAAAAGGGACGTGTCCCAGGTTTGCGACTTCTTCGGTCACTCGCTGCAGATCTTCCTCGGGAAGATTTCGGAAGATGTGGGCTGTAGCGTCCTCTCCGAGCAGCAAATAGAGAATCGCAGCCTTGCGCGCGCCACTGAGAGAGCTACGGTCTCCAAAGCTCATGATTGCTCCTCTCGCAGCCACGCCTGCACGGCACGCGTTGAGTTCACCGGACTCTCTTTAATGACCCCAACCATTTGTTCTTTCAGCTTGGCGGCTGCCTGTGCAATCTCATCCCGGTCCGTGAGGCCCCCGCTGAGCCGGTTCATTCCCGTGCCGGCGGGAAAGGCTTGCGCTGGCGCCGCACTCAATTGAGCCGGTGGGGCGCTCATCACTTGTTTCTGAATGGGCCGCACAATGAACAAATAGGCCAGCATAAATAGAAAGAGCAGCGAAACAGGCCTAAGCAAAGATGAATAATCTGCGGCCATCCTGCGCCCCTGATCCATCCAATTCGGAGCCGGAAGATCAGCCACGATCGGGTCGGAGTCGAAAGACATGTTTTGAACGGTCACGGTATCGCCCCGCTTTGCATCGAAGCCGATGACCGCCTCCGCAAGCCCCTGAATCTTGTCCAATTCCGTCTGCGACCACTTTTTACGCGTATAGGTCGTCTTGCCGCCCTGGACGCTTTTGGCAACCATATCGTCCACCAGAATGGCTGCGCTTACTCGCTCAATTCGCCCGGCCGGCGATACCGTGTGGAGAACGACCTTGTTGACCCCATACTGCGCCGTCTCCGTCTTCGACGATTGCGCCGAACTCTGCCCCTGGCTTAGTGCCGCGCTTTGCTTCGTTGCTTCGGCAGACTTGGCTGGCGATGGCGTGTTGCTGGAGGTGCCGGCAACACCCGAAGGGACCGCGCCTCCATTGGCCGTCTCCTCGGATTTCTGATCGCTCAACAGGGCACTTACCGACGGATCGTATTTCTCCTGACTCTCTTCGGTCGATTCCTGGGTCTGATCGACGGTGACGCTGGCGCGAATCTTGTCGTTACCCACCACTGGCCCAAGCGTGCTGATCAGGCGCTGCGTCAAATTCTCTTCAATGCCGTCGGCATCACCCTGCCCATTATGGGTCACTCCGAGGGACCTGGCTGAATCGGCGTCGATGATGGAAACATCTTCCGGACTGAGCTGATCAACCGCTCCCGACACCAGCCGCGCGATGGCCAGAGTTGACTCTTTGGGAAGACCGTTGCCGTGAAGCTTCAGAATGACCGACGCCTTGGCCGGTTGCTCCTTGTCCAGAAAAACGGAATCCTTCGCCATCACCAGATGCACGCGAGCGCTTTCCACATCGCTGAGCGTTTCGATCGTCTTTTCGAGCTCTCCTTCAAGTGCGCGTTGATAAGTGACCTTCTGGTCGAATTCAGTCTGCCCCCACGACATCTTGTCGAATAACTCGAACCCCAGCCGCCCACTGTGCGCGGCGCCCTGAGACGCGGTCTTCATGCGGGCTTCAGCCATTTTTTCAGCGGGAACGCTGATCGTCTTGCCGTCGGCGCTGGCCTGATGGGGAATGCCGTCGGCATCGAGTTGCGCGGAGAGTGCTTGTGCCTCGGCAGGTTCCAGGCCGCTTGACATCGGCTTATAGTCGGGCGAGCCGATCAGCCGGACAAAGAGCGTGACAATCACCGCCGTTGCGCACGCCCCGGCAACAAGGAGCCCCTTCTGCCCCGAACTCCGGGTCTCCCAGAACTGTCGTGCCTGCGTGATTGCTTCGTTTGGGCCTGCCATCTCGTCTCCGTCTTAGAACTGCATCTTTTCTATGTCTTGGTATGCGCTCACTATCTTGTTGCGAACCTGCATCATGAGCTGGAATGAAACATCCGCCTTTTCCACGGCAATCATGACGCCGTTCACGTCGCCGCTTCCGCCTTGCAGCAGGTTATTGACCTGCGCCGTGGCTGACTGGTTCAGTTGATTCACGCCTTGAACGGCGCTTTTCAACACGTCTCCAAAACTGCCCCCATGGCTGTCATTGCCTACGCCGAAGGACGCGGTATCCGGCATGTACGAGTTTGGAATTCCGCCCAGACTGACGTTGCTCATCTTTTGCCTCCCGGCTTACGAAGATTTCAAAATGTCGATGGATTCCTGAATCATTTGCTTGGCCGCTGAAACCGCCGATGCATTCAACTGATATGCGCGGGCAGCTCCCATAAGGTCCACCATCTCGTTGACCGGGTTGATGGCGGGATAATCCACGTATCCCGTTTCGTCCGCATCCGGATTCCCGGGTTCATAGCGCCGGATCGGCGGGGTTGGATCGCTTACAACCTGACTTAGCCGGACCGTGCCCGCCGGCGGTTGAGAAAACTGGCCAATTTGATTCAAGACGGTGCGAAACGGCGAGCCCCCAGTGGCGCTGAAAACTACTTCCTTGCGCACATACGGGCCGCCTGAGTCGGTATGTGTCGTCTCGGCGTTGGCAAGATTTGCAGAGGTAACTTCCGCCCGCTGTCTTTCCGCGGTCAAGGCGGATGCACTTATGCTCAACATGTCAAAAAGGCCCATGACTGCTTACTCCTTGATAGCGGTCAGCAGCGTGTGAAACTGCGACTTAACCAGCTGCACACCGAGCTGATACTGAAGTTGTGTCTGCGAAAGCAGAAGGCTCTCGCGGTCGATATCTACGTTGTTCCCGTCAGGGCGCTCCGTTAGTCCGAATTCTTCCTGAGAAACAGGCTGCAATTGCATGTTGGGATTCCCATTCATCACACGCTGCATTGCCTCATGGAAGTTCACATCCTTGCTGCGATATCCGGGGGTGTCTACATTCGCTATGTTCGATGTGATCTGTTGCTGGCGGTCCGTGACCACCTGCAGGTAGCCTTGCATCATTTGAATCGCGGAGAATGTGGACATGTTATGCGTACCTCCTGGGTGGAAGACCGTATTCACGGATCTTGTTTCGCAGAGTTCTCAGGCTGATGCCCAGCATCTCGGCCGCGTGGGTTCGATTCCCATCCGTCAGCGCCAAGGTGCTCTCCAAGTGCAGCCGTTCGACCTGGCGGATTGGAGTACCGGCGGCAGGAACTGAAAACGCGACTGGAGATGCAAGCGAAGATCTCGAGGTTCCCTGGAACTCTGTTTCGAAACAGCCGCCATCGATTTCGATTGTTCCGCTCAGGGTGAGAACCCGCCGCATAAAGTTGGCCAGTTCCCGCACATTCCCGGGCCAGTGGTGCGACTGCAAGCGGCTGAGGAACTCCGCATGAAGCCGGGGAGGCTCGGTTCCCAACTGACGGGCAAACTTTGCGGCGAAATGATGGGCAAGAACAGGAATGTCTTCCCGGCGCTCACGCAGCGGCGGCAGCGAGAGAGGAATCACATTGAGCCGATAGTACAGATCGCCGCGAAAATCACCGCGCTCGACCATCGAGGCGAGTGAGACGTTGGTCGTGGCGATCACCCGTATATCTACGCGCACGCATCGGGATTCGCCAAGTCTTTCAAACTCGCGTTCCTGCAGGGCTCGCAGGAGTTTGGGTTGCAGGTGGAGCGGCATTTCTCCAATTTCGTCGAGCAGAATCGTCCCGCCATCCGCCAGTTCAAACTTGCCCGGCTTGGCAGCGATTGCGCCGGTAAATGCGCCCCGGCCATGGCCGAACAACTCGCTCTCCAGCAGAGATTCGGGGACGGCGGCACAATTCAAGGCAATAAAGGGCTTGCGGCTTCGATCGCTCGAATCGTGTATGAATCGCGCCAGCAATTCCTTGCCTGTTCCGCTTTCCGCTTCAATCAGAACATCGGCGCCTGTGCTGGCTGCCGCTCGAGCACGCTGGATAGCGCGAAGCAATGTCGGAGCGCGCCCAACAATGTCTCCCGCCGAGCTGGGATCGGCGATCTCAGCTTGTTTGGCCCGATGCATGACCTGCGCGGCCGTTGCCTGCAATTGATCGAATGAAATCGGCTTGGTCAAATAATCCAGGGCCCCGTCGCGCATGGCGCTCACCGCATCCGGAACCGAGCCGTATGCCGTGAGCAAGATGATGGCTGCTCCCGGAGCGGCACGACGGGCCGAGCGCATCACTTCCAAGCCCGTCCCATCCGGCATGCGAATATCCGTCACCACCAGGTCGAACTCACGGTCTTCGAGCTTGAGGATCGCGTCACGAACGCCGCTGGCAGTCTCAACCCGCCATCCGTGACGAAGAAAGTTGGCGCGGAGCGCGGTGCGAATGCCCGGTTCGTCGTCTACCACCATTACCGAAGGCGCTTCATCTCTCGTCATAAGGCCGGGAACTCCAATTGGAAGGTGCTGCCGCGGTTCACGCGGCTTGAAACGCGAATCTCTCCGCGGTGCTGGTTCATAAGGCGCTTGCAGACGGCCAGGCCGAGGCCCGGTGTGTCGCCTCCCCCGCTGAATCCGGCATCGAAGACGCGATCAATCAGATTTGCGGGAATTCCGCAGCCAGTGTCTTTGATATCGAGATGCGCGTGGATGGCTCCTTGCCACGATTTCCTCCTGGTCGATACGTCGATCTTTCCGCCAGCGGGTGTGTGGCGAATCGCATTGCAAATGAGATTCAGGATCATCTGGCGAAGCATGTTCTCGTTGCCCTGAATCACAAGGCTGTCATCGCCTTCGACCAACAGGAGCGTCACACCGGCTTGCTCCGCGATCGGGCGCACAAATTCCACTCCGCTGCGAACGCAGGCAGTCAAATTCACCGGCGCAAGATTGGGATTGCCTCCACTATGAATGCTCAGTACATTGTTTACGGTTCCCGAAAGCATGCGAATGCCGGCGCGGAGGTGCGAGACCCAATGGGACGTCTGTGCCGGATCTTCGGCGATCAAGCCGGCAAATAATTCCATGCTCTCTAACGGATTCCTAATCTCGTGGGCCAGAATCGTCGACATCTCGGCCAACGCCATGGTGTTCCGCGCCGACTCGCGTTCCCGCTCGGCCTGCTTGTAAGCTGTGATGTCGCGGAGAATCCAAACGCTTTCCAGCGGCGTCCTCCGATCGCCCGACTCCCGGTCCGCGGATGGGCAACGGAGCTTCCGGTTGCCGATTGCCAACCAGCGCTTTCCCGCCGCGGATGGAATGCAAAGTTCGCTGTCGAGGCGATCTTCCGACTTGCCTGCCAGAGACTCGAAGTCAATCCGGCTAACCGCGGAGAGCTCGCGCAGATTCCGCACATGCGCATTTCCAAGCTCCAGCAGCCTGCGCCCTTCCGGGTTGATCGTCACGATGGCTTCGGCGGCATCCAGAACGAGAACGCCGCAGGGCATCGAATCGATGATTTGCTGCAGGGCTGCGCGCATCCGATCGTTCTCTGCCAGGCTTCTGGTCAGAGAGGCGTTGCGCTGCGCCAATTCGGATCCGAGGTGTGCAACTTCCTGTTGCAGGTCGCGGTAAGACGCCTCCAGCAACGACGACGCGGATATGAACTCGGAAAAGGCGTCGGCCAGCATCCCCTGGTTGTGCAGAGGGGGAGGCGCGACGCCATTTATTGGAACAAGATGAGAACCGGGCAGCATTTGCCTATCTAGTAGCACGATGAGTGCCAAACTGGAAAAGCCTGCCCACAATAGGAACCTGAACTACAAAAAGATGTGTTCGGACTTGATTTCTCGCCCTGCTCCAACTAATACCGTTGCCCGCTCGATCACGTTGCGCAACTCTCTCACATTCCCCGGCCAGTGATGCTGCTGCAACATTTGCAAGGCCTCGCCGCTCAGCGAAATTCCGCGGCTATACTTGGCAACAAACCACTCCGCCAATTCCTCCAGATCGCTCATCCGCTCGCGCAGTGGCGGCAGTTGGATGGGAAAGATGGCAACGCGGTAATAGAGATCCTCACGAAATTGCTGTTGAGAGATGAGCTTTTTGAGGTCGGCATTGGTCGCTGCAACCACCCGAACGTCCACCTTCAGATTGTCGAGTCCTCCCAAACGCTGCACTTCTCCCTGTTCCAGAAATCTCAGAATCTTGCTTTGCAGCGACAACGGCATGTCGCCTATCTCGTCGAGAAACAGTGTGCCGCCGTGCGCTGAATGTATCCGTCCGATGCGCGATTGAACCGCACCGGTAAACGCGCCCTTTACATAGCCGAAGAGCTCTGCCTCGAGCAGTGTCTCAGGGATAGCGGAACAATTCACCACCACAAACGGCTGCTTTCGCCGCGGGCTGATCAAATGGATCTCCTGCGCGATGAGCTCTTTGCCCGTACCGCTTTCGCCCGTGACCAACACTGTTGTGTCGCGGACCGCGACCATGCGCGTCAAATGGTAGGTCCGCTTCATCCGCTCGGAATCGCCAATCATGCCGCGCAGATTAAGCCTCGCGTCAGCCACGTCGCGAAAAGGCTCTCCATCATTATCGGGGGAGGGTCTCGGAGCCGCGGCGACTCCGCGGTTGATCAATTCGGCAAGCCGCGTCGATATTGGGGTTGGCGATGCGCCTCCGATCAGCAACTGGCCAGTGTGGGAGTTCAGTGTCATCAGCTGAAGGTTCGCACACCGAACTTTTACGATGCGGAGAAATTCATTCAGCTCAAGATCCGGCAGATTCGGATCAAGCAAGAGGATTCCATCGTCAGAGCCATGTTTTTGGAGCAACTCAAGCGCTCCAGCGCCGCTTTCTGCCTGAATCACATTCCAACGGGGAAGACCCAGCTTCTCATTCAGATCTTGGCGGAGCCTGGAGTTGGGACAGACAACGAACACATCGATTGGCATCCGATCTTCTTGACGTGTGAATTGCGCGACGAGACTTGCCATGAAGCCTTTCTCCTTTTGCCAGTTCTTAGAGCCGCATTGGAAACCGGAATCCCCTCTTGAATTGGGAACGGATGTTGTGAACAAAACTGGCTCAAGAACACTTCAACTGCCCGGTATCGGAGTCCAGGGTCATGAGCCGAAGGTTCGGATACTGAACTTCCACGATGTCGAGAAAGTCATTGAGCCCCAGATCCGGCAGATTCGGATCAAGCAAAAGGATCCCGTCGTCGGCGCCATGTTGCTGGAGCATCTGCAGCGCTCCTTCGCCCGTTCCTGCCTGAACCACATTCCAACGGGGAAGATTCAGTTTGTCATTCAGATTCTGACGGAGCTTGGAGTTGGGGCAGACAATGAACACATCGATCGGATCTCGATCCCCGCGGCTGGCCAATTGCGTAACCGTACTTGCCATGATGCCTTTCTCCTTCCTCTTCCTCAATTGTCAAGATTCCCTTGAAACCTGTGCCCGATCGTGCCGTCGATCTTATGAACAAAGCTGGCCCGCCAGCGCACCATAGCGAGCCCTCTTGCCCTTCAATTGGGCGAAATTCAGAAATCGATTGTGCCCCGGATTCTGAACCGGCAGCGTGAATGAAACACGAAATGGGTCTTCGACGCACACGTAGTCTCCGTCCTGGCTCCGGATATTAGCCTCAGCCACAGCCAGGCTTAGGCGCTCCAACGAAGTGAAGCTTCTTCGCTGGGCGCGCTCGTTCTGGACGATCAATTCAACTCCACCATTCTTGGGCGCCACCCTCACCTCGATCACATCGCCTTGGGAAGAGACCGAAGCTGCAATCTTGAGCACCGAGGTGAGCGCCATCAACGATCTGTTCATATCTGTCAGCATGGTTGAATGGATCTCTGCTGGGATGCTTACGTCGATCGCCAAGCCAGATGCCTGAAGCGAAGGCATCTGATCTTCAACGACGAAGGACAATAATTGCGAAACCTCCACGGGTGAACGCTCCCCGCCGGCCTGGCTTGAATCCACAAGCTCCCGCAAGCAGTCGAACAGGCCGCACAGAAGCTCCACCTGCTCAGCCGAAGTGCCCAAATACCTTTGCTGCTTTTCAGCCGTGATGCCCTGCACAGCGGAGGCCGCGACCGTGCAGCGCAGGACTGTCAGCGGCTGACCTATGGCATGGAGACAGGAGGACAGATTGGCATGGAACCTGCCGGCTTCGGCGCCCATCCAAGCGCATGGACCTTCGCTGGTCAACACATCTTTACTCTTCGCGGAGCACATAGCCGATCCCTCGAATCGTGTGGGTAAGCTTGTGCTCCCCGGGAAGGTCCACCTTGTCGCGCACATACTTCATGTACACGTCGACGATATTCGTAGAAGGATCGTGCGGCATGTTCCACACTTCCTCGAAGAGCTGCGCGCGCGCTACTGAGCGTCCGGCGTTGCGCATCATATACTCGAGAACTGCAAATTCGCGGGGGGTCAGATCGATCCGCCTGCCGTTCCGTTCAACCAGGCGCTCCTCTCGGAACAACGTAAGATCGCCCACTTTGGAAACGTTGTCGATGGGCCCGGAATTGTGTCGTAACAGCGCCTGGACACGCGCCAGAAGCTCGAGAAAAGAGAACGGCTTTACCAGATAATCATTCGCCCCGTTCTGCAGCGCTCTGACTTTGTCCTCCACCCGGCTCCGCGCCGATAGCACGATCATCGGCATCCGCGGCCTGCGCGGCCTCACGCGCTGCAGCAGACTTATGCCGTCAAGATTGGGGAGATTCAGATCGAGAATCACCAGATCGCACCGCCGGCCCTCCTCAAGCATTGCCAGTGCCGCCTCGGCATCGTGAGCCATATCGACGGCGAAGGATTCTGCCCGAAGTTCATCGCTGAGAAACTTAGCCAAGGAAATATCATCTTCAACGATCAGCACATGTCGGCCTGCGTATGGGTTGAACACCCTGGCGTCCAGGTTGGTTCGTTCTTCGTATTGTGCCGATGCCGATATCATTTGCCCCTTATTTCTACAAACCTGCGTATCCTGCAATTCGATTTCGGTTACGCTTGTTCACCACACAATAGTCACCCGGCCGGCCCATCTTGCTGGTCCGCGTGATTACTTTAGTGCTATTCGCTTGCAAGGCCATAGTACCCCCCGGCTTTCTTAAAATTCAACGAAACTGCGAATAAGCCGCACCAAACTCGTAATGACCTCGCTTGATTCCAGATTTCCTAGAAATTCGTTTCCTGTGACGCAAATCACATAAAATGGCATGAGAGTGATGATATCGATACCGCGCGCGATTCGAGTTGGTTACCCTGGTTTGCAAACAACTCAAATCGATCCCGCGTCGTGCACTTCGAACAAATCGATAGGCTTATGGACATCTTGCAGCAAAACTGCTAGCATCCGGCCTAGTTTAGGGTTCGTTGCGCTCCGGTTTGCAATGGAGTCCAGATCGAGGCTGGCAGGCTGCAGGCATCGTCGGCAATACTGAGGTTCTTGGCCCTAAACGAGTAGCAGCGGTGCAGTTTCGTTTGGAGTACGAATCAGGAAACGCACCCGATTAAGTGAGCGATCATGCGGAAATTCATCTATCGGGCTCCAAGATTTCCTGTCGATCTTCTGGTTCAGCTCACCATCGCGAACTCGACCGTGGCGGCACGATGCAGGGAGATAAGCGAAGACGGCATGGTGCTGGAGGCTATCAAGCATCCCCTGGAGAATTGTAACGGGGTTGTAGAAGTTAGCAACAAGGGCATGACTGTTGAACTCGACGCGCGCTTAGTGCGTTCGGAATCAAAATGGAGCGTTTTGGAGTTCATATATAAATCGGAAGAAGAGCGCAATATGATGGCTCATTTTGTTGCTTTAGCGGTAGAGCCCCAGAACAGGCCGGGGCCCCAACTTCTTGACTAGTCCGTGCCTGCTAACCGTTAGGTTGGCGGCCGTGCGGTTGAGGACATAAGCTGCTTGGGAAGAGGCACTTCCGAAGAATTCACGACTTGGTATTGAACCACGAGAGAGATTCTGCGGTTGGACGGGTCCTCTGGTTGCTTCGGCAATCTCAGCCGCTGGTCCGAGAATCCACGTACCTGCGATATCTGGTCCGACGGGACACCTTCCTTTTGCATCATTCGTCGAGCCTCGTTTGCCCGATCCGACGACAGATCCCAGTTGTCGTAGGTCCTGCTTTGCGCGTAAGGCTTGGAATCGGTGTGCCCTTCGATCGATATTTTGTTCGGAAGCTGCCCCAATTGTTCCGATAAAACCTGCAGCAGCTCCTTGAGCGCGGGGGTAGGCTTCGAGCTTCCCAACTCAAAGAATGTACCCTTGGCCGATTCCATTAGCTCAATCCGCAGTCCCTCATCAGTAATCGTGATCTCAATTTGTTTTTTCAACTTATCCAATGGGTCGACACGGTGAATGGACTTCTCCAACTGGGTCTTGAGCTTTTCCAGGTCATCCTTCTTCAGAGCTACAAAGACCCCTGCGCCATTCTTATTGCTGCCCACCAACTTGGCATTGCCACTTGGATCTTTGAAGTAGCCGCCAACCGCCTCCTGAACTTCCTTGCTGGCGTTCATCATCCAAAGAACAATGAACAAAGCCATCATTGCAGTCACAAAGTCGGCATACGCCACCTTCCAGGCGCCGCCGTGAGGCTCGTTGTGACCCGAACTCTTCTTGATGATGATAACTGGTGGCGTATTTTCCATGATGCTCTCTTCTGAAGACGGTGACAGCGATTCAACGATTACCATGCCCCGAAACCACCACCATCCTATGGATCTTTCCTTGGGAAACATCCACATGGAAGGGCCCGGCAAGGGCTAAGTTGCTCTATGCAGCGACCGCCTTGACCGCTTCATCCTTTTGGCGGCACGCTTTCTCCACTTCTTGAAAACTGGGCCGGACATGATCCGGAATTGCCCGCCGTCCCATTTCTATCGCCAGCAGCGGGGCCATCCCTTTGATGTAGGAGAGCATGACAACACGCAAAACGTAGTAGTACGCATGTTCCTCTTCCACCTGCTTTGACATCTTCGACGCCAGTGGGCCAACCATTCCGTAACACATCAGAATCCCCAGAAACGTTCCCACCAGCGCTGCCGCTACCTTGTGCCCAATCTCTTCGGGCGGCCCGCCGAGCGAACTCATGGTGAGCACAACCCCCAAAACCGCGGCGACGATTCCCAGGCCCGGCAAGGCATCTGCCATGGCGAACAATGCGGAAGTCGGAGTCCTGGCACTGGCATGATGGACCTCCATATCCAGTTCCATCATCTGGTCGACGTCATGACTGCTCGCGCCTCCAGTCAGCGCCGTGCGCATTGTGTCGCACACGAAGTTTCGAAAATGACTGTCTTTCATGAAGCTTGGATATTTGGAAAACACCGGACTCTTCTCCGGTTCCTCAACATCGCTCTCGATCGCCACCAATCCGTCTTTGCGCGCCTTGATGAAGAGATTGAACATCATCTTGAGAGAGTCGATGTATCGATCCTTCGAGAACTTCGAACCTCCAAGAAGTCCCGTCAGGCCGCTGGCAATCTTCTTTAAGACGTGCACAGGATTTGAGGCGATCAGGATCCCAATCGAAGCCCCCGCGATGATCACAAACTCGGATGGCTGGAACAGAACAGCCACTGGCCCCTTTTCCATCAAGAAGCCGGCCAGCACCGCGCCGAAAACGATGAGAATTCCAACGATCGTAAACACGTGGCTTCGTCCTTTGGCATTCCCCTGCCGAGTTGTGGATTCGACACCTGATTTGAGCCGCAACCATTTTGCAGTCAATGTATCGAGTTGCCCGCTCTTAATCGGCAAATCGAGGCGCAATTTCTAGCGGCGCACCGCAAACGTCCGGCTTCGGGTGAGTTTCGGGTCGCCGGTTGGAGCCTTGCTCGCTCCAACGGACATTTCCTGCGCCTTACTTTTTGCCGGATAGGCAGCTTTTGCCCACTTATCGAGGCGATATGCAATTGGAATTATGGCGCTAATCTATTCATTTCATGGATGTTATCTCACTGGTCTCGGACCACTTTGCTTTGGCTCCCGACGTGCAACTCTTTCAGGCAGATGAGCTGCGGAGAATCCGGCACCTTGAGTCACAAGGGTGGTTGAGTTCTCCGGAAAGCGGCCCACCATCATGCCGTTAGACCATTTTTGTTCGGGAGGCTCCTATGTCCGTAGCAGGAATCCTCGGTAGCAGTCTTTTCGCAAACGCTGTATCTCAGGTCGCGCAGAAATTGGCGCCCGCGGCCAACCAGAACACGGGCGCCCAGTCCGTGTTCGGAGCGCTGCAGCAAACGCTTCTTGCGTCGGGGTCAAATTCGAGTGCTGGTGGAACCTCGCCTACCGGTCAGCTCTCGCAGATCGGCCAGGATCTTGAATCCGGCAACCTACCCGCTGCGCAAGCTGACTTTACCGCCTTCAAGACGACCCTTGCACAGGACCTGACGCAAGTGTTGCATCATTCACCTGCCAAACCGGTATCGAGTGCGGGCAAGAGCTTGGCAAGTGATGCATCCGGCGAATCCAGCCTGTTTGGCGCCGGCTCCAATCCATTAACTGCCGCTCTGTTGGCATACGGTTCAATCCAGCAAGGCGCCGTCAGCGGTGCGTTAAACGCCTCTATGTTGCCCACCGCCGGCACCTTTTCCATCAACGCATAAAGGACGGGGAAGACGACCGTTGAACTTCAGTCCTGTACGCCCAACGGCAATGAACATCGAATCTATCTTCGCACCAGTTATTCGATTACCGCGACCCTAGAATCGTCTGCTCCGCTTGCCGATAAAAAATCGACCTGTTTGAAATGCTGCACGACAGCATTCAGGCAAAGTCCGCATGCAGATGAGCGAGAGCAAACTGCGAACTTTGTGGCCGTCGTGCTTGGTTGGCCCCGCCTGCTTGCTCTTGCTTTGGTGACTGGACTTCGTGAAGACGACTATTGACAAAGGCACTATCGGGGGGTTAACCCTCGCGTTTGCTGGACTCGGGATAGGCTTGATGCTCGAGGGCGTCAAGTTGCCACAAATGCTGCAGCCGACCGCTGCCCTGATTGTCTTCGGCGGCACCCTGGGCGCCGTCATGGTCCAATTTCCACTTCGCATCGTGATCCAGGCGGTGCGACAGCTTATGGATGTCCTGCTGCATGCGGACCCAGAGCCCGACAACCTGGTCCAGAATCTGCTCCGATTTGCATACAAGGCTCGCAAGGAAGGGATCGCTTCCCTCGATGCGGAGTTGGAGAGGATTCGAGATCCTTTCCTGAGAGAGAGCCTCATGCTGGCAATCGATGGTGTCAAGCCCGTCGACCTGCGCAAAATGATGGAAGTTCAACTTGACTATCAAGGCGAAAAGGATGAGAAAATCCCGAAGGTTTTCGAGGCTGCGGGCGGGTTCGCGCCAACCATTGGGATTCTCGGTGCGGTTCTTGGCCTTATTCAGGTGATGCAACGGCTTTCGGATGTGAATGAGGTCGGCAAGGGCATCGCGGTAGCCTTCGTCGCCACCATTTATGGTGTCGCATCGGCAAATCTCCTCTTCCTGCCCTGGGCCGGAAAGCTCAAAATTCGGCTGCGCGAAAAACAAGTGATTCAAGAGATGACGCTTGAGGCAGTGTTGTCGATCGTCGAGGGTGTGCATCCCCGAGCTTTGGAGCTGCAACTTGGAAAGTTTTTTGATAGGCCCGCGCATGCTTTGAAGAAAGTGGCCAGTCGATGAGAAGGAGAAGACAAACTGAGGAGGCGTCCAATAGGGACCGCTGGCTGATCTCCTACTCGGATTTCATGACCCTGCTCTTCGCGCTGTTTGTTGTCCTGTTTGCTTCTTCCTACCGGGACAACCTGACGATCAAGAGACTCTCTCAAGCTATCCAGGTCGGCTTCCAGCAGTTGGGCGCATCCTCCGGCGGGGCCAGCAACAGTGGCGTTGCCTATCCCAACATCGTCCCCGATCCGACGATTGGAACACCGTCCGACCGTCTGGAAAATCCACGGAAAGACAACGCGGCTACTTCGCCAGTCGATGTCGTCGCGTTGCGAAGGCAGCTTGAGTCGGTCGTCGGCGCGGAACTTCGGAATAAGGAAATGGAGATGCGAATCACCCCGGAGGGATTCGTAATCAGCCTGCGAGAACTCGGATTCTTCAACAGCGGCCAGGCCGTCCTGCTGCCGGGCGCGGACAAGAAGATTGAGAAGATCGGCAGGATCTTGTCGCAACGTGGGTTGGAGCTTCGCATTGAGGGGCATTCCGACGATCAGCCAATCCATAGCGCGCAGTTCCACTCCAATTGGGAACTCTCGACGGCGCGCGGGATGGCTGTGCTGCTCCTGCTTGTGAATGATGCTGGCTTCGACCCGAAGAGGATCTCGGTGTGCGGCTACGGGCAGTACCGGCCTTTAGCCGACAATGCAACACCCGAGGGCCGCAAAATAAATCGGCGAGTCGATTTGGTCGTCCTGGGAACGGCGGCCCCGCCCGCGCAATCCCCAGGAGGCAGGTCATGACCATGAGCATTCTGGCTGTCCCTCGCCAAAATCCCATCCGGGCAACAAAAGAGTCCGCTGTCGATGTCGGAACCAGTTGCGCAGGGGATATTCGACTGGGAAGTGGAGCGTTCGTCGAACTTCCAAAATCGTGGACGCACCCGAGCTCCGGCAAAAGCTGGTGACCCTGCTGAAAACCCAAGACCAGCTGCGTCTCTCTGAAATGTCGGATACCAGCGAGGCCATCGTCTTGGAAGCGACCCGGGCGCTCAGCCGTGACGGGCGGCAACAAGCCTATGCCCGGGAAATCGCGGTTGAGGTCAACCGTCGGCTGGAAGCGCGCGGCGAAACGGCGCGGTTGCGTCCCGAAAAAGTCGGCCACCGATTGAAGAAGCTCGGTCTGCGCACTCGCCCGTTATCACAAACCGGCAATGGCTTGACCTTCGATAAGGCCACCCTCGCCCGAATCCAGCAGCTTGCCGTGGTGTACATGATGGAGGATACGCCGGCGGAGACGAAGAACCTCCATGATTCTCAAGCTACAGAAAATAAGTAAGTTGAGGAGGTCATGGAGGTTATGGAGGTTTTTTGAAGCTAGTTTTCGCGCGCCGGTCGAAGTCGATGAGACCAATTTGGGAACGACTTCGTTCCTATGGGTTATCGACTTCAGCCTTAGCGTGCGCCACAACTTTCATCTTATGGGGTGTCAACTTTCACCTCATGCGGTCAAACTTTCACCTTATGGGTAAACCCACAGCATCATTCCTGATTGCTCACCAAATTCTAACTGCAGCCGCTCGTCGACCCGCAGCTCATGCAGCGGTAGCAGCTCCCGTTGCGGACCATGATGGCGCCGCAGGTGGAGCAACTGGGAGCATCGCCCATCTCATACATCTCGCGCATGGCGTCGGCCGCATGATAGATGCCGCGATCCTTCAGATTGGGCCCATGCGTGGGGCTGGACGCCGCCGTGTAGGGTGCGTGAACCTCCGGCGGAATGCCGCCGCCTCCGGCCAGATTGCCGGTTTGTCCGCTGACCTGTCCGCCTGCCTGCCCGCCTGCCTGATTGAGCCGCTTGGCTACCTCTTCGGCCAACCTGGCCAAGTGATGTTGCGAAGTGACCTCGTCCTCCTCCAGTTCGGCTTCAGGAAGCAGGCTGGGCGAAGCCGGCAGTTGCGGAACCTGCAGTCCCAGACCGGCAAACAGTGTTAACTGCGTGCCGGAGAGAAAGCGCAAGTTGAGCCAGCGGAAGATATAGTCCATCAGGCTCTTGGCATAACCGATTTGCTCGTTGCCGGTCCAACCGGAGGGCTCAAAGCGGGTGTGAGCAAACTTCTCGCACAGCACCTTGAGCGGCACCCCGTGCTGCAGCGCAAGTGAGATCGAGGTGGCAAAGGCGTCCATGAGGCCGGAGACGGTCGAGCCTTCCTTGGCCATCTTGATAAAGATCTCGCCGGGCTGGCGGTTGGGATAGAAACCCACCGTGATGTAGCCCTCGTGTCCGCCAACGGAGAACTTATGCGTGATCGAGGCGCGCTCCTCCTGCAACCGGTGGCGCACGGCACGGGGAGGGCCGTTGGGGTCCTGCGCCGGCTCCTTGGAATGGGCGTGGGCAACCTCAACTGCTGCCGAGGCCGCCATGACCGGCACGGCGGCAGCCTTGGCAATCTCCTCCAACGCGTGTTGGAAGGCGGCGGCGGCGGCCACCACCTGCTTGGCGCTTAGTTCCAGCTTTTCGCCGGGCTTGGCTTCCAGTGCCTTTACATCCGCCTCGGCGGCTGGCTGGGACAAGGCCAACTGAGCCAGCACCCGGCTGCCAGCAGCGTCCAGAGCCGATGGCTCGTTCTTGGCGTCCATGCTGGTATTCAAGGGCTGCGTGCCTTTGGAACCGTCGCGGTAGATGGCCACGGCCTTGATGCCCTGGCGCCAGCTTTCCGCGTACGCCTCGGCAACGTCTTCCACGCTGGCCTCGTGCGGCAGGTTCACGGTCTTCGAGATGGCTCCGGAGAGAAACGGCTGTGCCGCCGCCATCATCTTGATGTGCCCCATGTATTGAATGGAACGAGTGCCCTTGGACGGCTTGAAACTGCAATCGAAGACCGACAGATGCTCGGGCTTGATGCCCGGAGCGCCCTCGATGGTCCCGGTGGCATCAATATAGCTGACGATGGCATGGACCTGGTCGTTGTCGTAACCCAGCTTGAACAGAGCGGCGGGCACCGTGTTGTTCACGATTTTGATCATGCCGCCGCCCACCAGCTTCTTGTACTTCACCAGCGCCAGGTCGGGCTCAATCCCCGTAGTATCGCAATCCATCATGAAGCCGATCGTGCCAGTGGGAGCCAACACCGTGGTCTGCGAGTTGCGGTAGCCATAGCGTTCGCCGTAGAGCAGCGCCATGTCCCAGCACTCGCGGCTGGCGTCGATGAGCGCATCCAGTTGCGGCACGTTGAAGGGCTCGCCGCTGGATCGGGATGTGCCGATGTTGTTCACTTCGGCGCGGTGCATCCTGACCACATCGAGAAACGGCTCGCGGTTGACGTAGAACCCTGGGCAGGCCCCGCCCTGGCGTTCCACGCTTGCGGTGAGGGGCGTGGCCGAAACCACCTCCGGGCAATTGGCCGCTACAATCGCCGATTGCAGATAGGCCTGGCCGCACATGATGGCCGTGAGGCTGGCTGCCAGGTCGCGGCCGGCCGCCGAATCGTACGGCAGGCCCATCGCCATCAGCAACGCGCCCAGATTGGCATAGCCCAGCCCAAGAGGCCGGTAATCGTGCGAGTTCCTTGAGATTGCCTCGGTCGGGTAGCCCGAATTGTCCACCAGAATCTCCATCGCCGTGATCACCACCGAGATGGAATGGCGGTAGGCGTGAATGTCGAAGCTGCCCGCCGGGGTCATGTACTTCATCAGGTTGAAGCTGGCCAGGTTGCAGGCCGAGTTGTCCAGAAACATATACTCCGAGCAGGGGTTCGAGGCATTGATCCGCGCCGTGTTCTTGCTCGTGTGCCAGCGGTTGATGGTGGTGTCGAACTGCATTCCCGGATCGCCGCACAGCCATGTGGCCTCGGCGATCTTGTGCATGAGCTCCCGTGCCTTCAGGGTCTTTACCGGCTCGTGGCCCTTCACCGTATAGGTGGTGAAGTCTCCATCGCTCTCATAGGCGCGCATGAACTCGTCGCTCACCCGCACCGAGTTATTGGCGTTTTGGAAGAAGATCGACGAGTAGGCCTCCGAATCCGGCCCCGAACCGTCGTACCCGGCCTTGATCAGCGAGAATGCTTTGGCCTCTTCCTTGGCCTTGCAATCGATAAACTCCATGATGTCCGGGTGGTCCGCGTTCAGAATCACCATCTTGGCGGCGCGGCGCGTCTTGCCGCCCGACTTGATCACCCCGGCAAACGCATCGAACCCGCGCATGAAGCTCAGCGGCCCTGAGGCCTGGCCGCCACCCGAAAGCTGCTCCATCGAGCCGCGGATGGACGACAGGTTGGTTCCCGTTCCAGATCCCCACTTGAACAGCATGCCCTCGGTCTTGGCCAGAGTCAGAATCGAGTCCAGTGAGTCGT
Organism: Acidobacteriaceae bacterium; assembly: GCA_003138365.1. Taxonomy (GTDB): domain Bacteria; phylum Acidobacteriota; class Terriglobia; order Terriglobales; family Acidobacteriaceae; genus Telmatobacter. Next base: position 12,501 of record PLFY01000216.1, on the reverse strand, counting down.
CCACGGAGTTGATGAAACACGCCGAGCACTGCGGATTGTGGTAGCCCGTAGCGGAATACTTCACGCCTCCGGTCATCGGGTCCCAGTGCCAGTTCTGCCCTTCGGAGTCCGGCTCCAGGCGGTCGCAGCCCACGTTGAACCACACCGGCGAGTTGAAGGCCACTTTCTGCGTCAGCAGCATGTGCGCAAGCTCGTCGTGGAAGATGGCCGCATCCTCGGCCGTGGCAAAGTAGCCGCCGGCCATGCCCCAATCGCGGACGGTCTCCACCACGCGCCCCACCAGTTGCCGCACCCCCGTCTCCCGCTCCGGAGAATCGAGCTGGCCGTGCAGGTACTTCGAGGCAACAATGTTGGTGGCCGTCATCGACCAGTCCACCGGCACATCCACGGCTTTCTGCTCGAAGATCGTGTTGCCCTTGGTGTCGGTAATCGACGCGGTACGCCGTTCCCACTGCAGTTCGTCGTAAGGCGAAACGCCCTCCTTGGAAAAGCGCCGGGAAAACATCAGCCCTCTTTGTGTGTAGGGGGTCTGTGGGGGGGGGGGGGAAGTTTGCAGTTGGGCCTCGTTCATTAGAATCCTCTCAATCGACAAAAAAGCCTGTGAATCCTCTGCTTCGACCGCCGCAATGCGGCCTGGAAATCAGCGGTTGTATCTGTGACAAAGAACGCGAAACGGGGAGATGAAACTGCCGCTGGTTCTCTTCTCTCAGCGACTTACCGGCGGCTCTTCACGCCAGGCTTCTTTACAATCTGTTTACAGTCGCAGATGAAAAAATACCGCTGTCTGTGGTACAAGTCAACAACAAACCACTATATCTTGTATTTTGTTTGTGTTCCTCGCATCCGGTTGCTAAACAGCGGCAATTGCCTGTGGAAAGCTCAAAACACCGTTGCGCAGCGCGGACTTCACCCTCCAATTCTGCCCTCAATTCGATGCCACGCTCGCGTTGCCGGTGCCTACCGATGCACAAACAAGGCTAGTCCTCGCAGAGGTCGGGTACAAGACGCAGAAATGGTGCAGATTGGGACCAAGGATGTGGAGAAGTGGACAACTGGGCCCTGGTTCTCCTGGGCCCTGGTTCTCCGGCCTGCCTGCCAGCAGCCGGCCGGAGGTCGAGCCTTAACAGAGAAGCTCGCCGAGAAGAGCCGCCCAGACCGTCACTGCCCGAAATGCGTCTTGACCGGAATCATTTGCTGGTGCAGAACGCGCACGATCAGTAGCTCGTCTGACTGGGCAAGGTAAAACACGACGTGCTTGCCTATCTCAAACCGGCGCAGTCCAGGTCGAATCGAATCGCAGGATCGACCGATGAAAGGGCTCATGGCCAAAAGATCGAATCCATCTTCAAGTTTGGCGAGGTATTCATTTGTCTGCCGCCATCCCCAGGTTCTTGTCGTATAGGCAGCAATCAGATCGATATCCTCCTCGGCCTCAACGGAAACATCGACTTGAAGCACGGTCAAGCCTCTCTCTGCGGGAGGCCGTATTTCTTGCGAATACGGGAGAAAACGCCGGGTTCGGCGATTCCGCTCGCGAGGCCCTGATCAATAGCCGTCCGAAGCGCCGCCAGCTTCTCCTCGTACTCCCGCTCATCGCGCTCCAGCAATCGCAAGCCCGTGCGCATGACTTCGCTGGCATTGGCGTAGAGTCCGGCCTCCACCTTCGAAGCCACGAACTGGTCCAGTTCCTTGGTCAGGCTGACATTGCGAGTCGGCATGGGACACCTCAATTGCAGTATAGGCAGATTGGCCAACTTTGCCAAACCTCAATTTGGCCATTCCAGAACAGGACCCATGCGCTCATGGCGCACTGCGGCTGATAGCCTGATGCAGTGAACGCACCCACCCCATCCAGCCTCGACTGGAAACCTGTCCCGCTGCCCGTCCCTGTCACGCTCCGTGGCCGCTATGTCACTTTGGAGCCTCTGGACGCGGAGCGCCATACCGCGGCCCTCTGGCAGGCCACGGACGGCCACGATGAGCTATGGACCTGGCTCTTCGACGGCCCCTTCGCCGCCGAGTCCGATTTGCACCGGGCCATTGAGGCGAAGCAGGCCGCAGCCAGCTCTCTCTTTCTTGCCATCGTGCCTGCCGCAAAGGGTGAACCAGGGTCCTCCGACCCACAGAGTGGGTACCCCGCAGGTCCTGGTCCGTGGGGTGGCCGCGCCGCCGGTTGGGCCTGCTACATGCGCATGGAGCCTCAGCATGGGGTCATCGAGGTGGGCAACATCCTGCTTTCGCCAGCCTTGCAGCGCACCACCGCGGCCACAGAGGCCATGTTCCTGTTAGCCAGCCACATCTTCGACCATCTGGGCTACCGCCGCTTCGAGTGGAAGTGCAATGCGGAGAACCTGCCCAGCCGCCGCGCCGCCGAGCGCCTGGGCTTCACCTTCGAAGGCATTTTCCGCCAGCACATGATCGTTAAAGGCCGCAACCGGGACACGGCCTGGTTCTCGATGCTCGACCGCGAATGGCCCGCCCGCAAGCGAGCCTTCGAAACCTGGCTGGACCCCGCCAACTTCGACGGCGACGGGCGGCAACGGCGGGGTCTGGCGGAGATTGCCGCAGCGCTGAGCTGACCTCCGGCACCCAGCTACAACCTCAAACGCAAAACGGCCTCACACTCAGAGCGTGAGGCCGTTGCGGTTCTGTTGTCCGCCAGTCTGGTCGTGCATCGGTGATCGTCCCTGACGTCCCGCCGAAGCGTGGATGACAAGGCCTTGGAAACTACAGGAACAAGGGCGCCATGACAAACGTGACAGTGCACAGCAGCTTGATGAGCGAACGCCGCCCTATTGTGCAAAGAAGACGCCGCCCGTTTCCAGGCGACGTTTTCTTCGAATTACAAGACAGGAATCAGGCGCTTTCCTTGGAGTCAATCCTCATTCCATAGAACGATCTATGCACGAAGAACATCGACACCAGGAAGAATGCGACTGCCAGCATGTGTGTGAGCAGCGAATTGTGCGAACTGAGCGTCACTGCAAGCTCGACAGCAAGTAATCCGAACAGCGTCGTGAACTTGATAATCGGGTTCATTGCCACCGACGAGGTGTCTTTGAACGGATCGCCGACCGTGTCTCCAATCACGGTCGCGTCGTGCAGAGGTGTCCCTTTCTGTTTCAGTTCGACCTCTACGATCTTCTTCGCATTGTCCCAGGCGGCGCCGGCATTGGCCATGAAGATGGCCTCATACAGACCGAAGATCGCAATCGAGAACAGGTAGCCGACAAACAAGAACGGCTCCATGAACGCGAACGAAAGTGTGGCGAAGAAGACGGCGAGAAAGATGTTGAACATTCCCTTCTGCGCGTACTTGGTGCAGATCTCCACCACCTTCTTGCTATCGCTGACCGATGCCTTCTCCGCGCCTTCCAGGTGGATGTTCCGCTTGATGAACTCGACCGCGCGGTAAGCGCCGGTGGTGACCGCCTGCATGGAAGCGCCCGCGAACCAGAAGATCACTGCACCACCGCAGATCAACCCGAGCATGAAGGGCGCGTGCAGCAGAGAGAGTTTATCTTCGTCAACGGTCAGTCCGTGGGTCAGGGCCATGATGATCGAGAATGTCATCGTGGTCGCGCCCACCACGGCTGTGCCGATCAGCACCGGCTTTGCCGTAGCCTTGAATGTATTGCCGGCTCCATCGTTGGCTTCCAGCAGGTATTTTGCGCGTTCGAACTTCGCGTCGAAGTTGTAGTCCTTCTTCAACTCAGCTTCGATGCCGGGAATGGTTTCGATCAGCGACAGCTCGTAGATGGATTGAGCATTGTCGGTTACCGGCCCGTATGAATCCACCGCAATCGTGACCGGCCCCATGCCAAGGAAGCCGAACGCCACGAGGCCAAACGCGAAGACGGCTGGAGCGAGCATCAGGGCATCCATGGACGGGCCCGTGCTGAAGTAATAGCCCATTCCCATCAGCGCGACCATGCTCAATCCCAGCCAGTAGGCCGAGAAATTGCCGGCCACGAGTCCCGACAGGATTCCCAGGGAAGCGCCGCCTTCCTGCGCCGATTTTACGACCTCTTTCACGTGGCTGGAGTTGGTGGAAGTGAAGACCTTGACCAATTCGGGTATGACCGCGCCGGCGAGGGTTCCGCAAGAGATGATGGAAGCCAGCTTCCACCAGAGCGTTCCGTCCCCGAGAGTGGGAATCATGTAGTACGTGACGATGAAGGTCAGGACGATGGAAACGATGGAGGTGATCCATACCAGCGAGGTCAATGGCGCCTCGAAGTCCATTTCGTCGGAGTCCGCGTATCTCGCGCGAGCGATTGCGCCATTGAGAAAGTACGCGCCCGAACTGGAGACCAGCATTGCCACGCGCATGACGAAGATCCATACCAGCAGTTGCACTTGCGTGGTGGGACTCTTGACGGCCAGCAGAATGAATGCGATCAAGGCCACGCCGGTGACGCCGTAGGTTTCAAAGCCGTCGGCGCTGGGGCCGACGGAATCGCCCGCGTTGTCACCCGTGCAGTCCGCGATGACACCGGGGTTGCGCGCATCGTCTTCCTTGATCTTGAAGACGATCTTCATCAGGTCGGAGCCAATGTCGGCGATCTTGGTGAAGATGCCGCCGGCAATGCGCAGGGCCGCGGCGCCCAGCGATTCGCCGATTGCGAAGCCGATAAAGCATGGGCCCGCATAATCCCGCGGGATGAACAAAAGGATGAAGAGCATGATGAGCAGTTCGACCGAGATCAGCAACATGCCGATGCTCATGCCGGCCTTGAGCGGAATCGCAAAGCATGGATACGGCTTGCCGCGCAACCCCGCGAATGCCGTCCGCGAGTTCGCAAATGTGTTCACGCGAATTCCGAACCACGCCACCCCGTAGCTGCCCGCGATGCCGAGGAGCGAAAAAAACAGAATGATCGGCAGCGTAACCGCAATCGGTTTGTTCGGCACCGGCGCCAGAACGCCGAAGTACAGCGAAATAATTACCGCGATGAAAACCCAGAGCAGAAGAATGAACTTGCCCTGCGTCACCAGATACGTTTTGCACGTCTCATAGATCAGTTCGGACACTTCGCGCATCGAGCGATGAACCGGCAGGTTCTTCAACTGCACATAGATCGTCAGGCCGAACAACAGGCCGCCGGCGCAGAACAGCAATCCGATCATCAGAAGAGCATGCCCGTTCATGCCGAAAAAATTCACGCTCGACAAATCCGGCAGCACCAGGTTGGCTTCGCCTCCGCCGCCTGCGTGTTCCGTCTGGGCGTAAGCGAATGTGGGAAGCAGCAGGGCCAGGAGGGCCGCCACGGTCTTGTACTGGCGCTTCAGAAACCCCGCCGCGCCTTCTTTGATGGCTCCTGCGATCTTCCGCATCGCCGGAGTTCCGCTGTCAGAGCCGATCACTTGGCGCGCGAAGAAGAAGGCTACAACGAGCGATAGCACGCTCACGCCCAGAAAGAAGTACACCCAATACTGAACTGTCACATGTCCTCCAAGACAAAGGTTTGAAGCCGTATTACGAACGACCCCAGGAAACGCGACCTCTTTGAACACTGGGGAAAAGCCACGGCAAGGCTACCATCCGCGCTGGCCGCTGTCGAGTGATTGCAGTCACAGGATTTCCGAGCCCCCTTCCCGAATCCGAAAAGGACCGATTTGGGCGGGACTTTGCCGAGCACCGGCGCATGGGTTGCGCACACGCTGGCTCCTGAGGCCGCCCTGGGCTGTCCGATGCCGCCTTTCCTTCCCCAAGTGAGGCGCGCTCCCAGCCGCTCGCGAGCTACTCGACCGGAATGTCGAACTTGTCGCCGGGGAGCGGAACCTGCAGGTTCTGGTCGCCGGGGATGCGAACCCGTCCGCCGGGGAGCGGGTGCAACTTGAAGAGCACCAGTATGTTGCGATCCGAATCGTCGAAGGCGCGAAAGCTGGCTACCTGTTCCAGCGAGAAGCGGCTATGGAGATCCTCGATGGTTCCGGGATCAAGGTCGTTCCAGGTGGCATACCAGCCCGGCTGATAGTACGCGAGTTTGGAGACCAGGTCCGGCATGGAGCGGGTGGGCGTGCCGAAATCGTCGCACAGGGTGGGCAGGTGGGTCACCAGCGTGATCTGGTCGCCGCTGATCGAAACCAGCAGCCGCTTGCCGTTCGGGTGCGTATCGATAAAGTGGGTCAGCCGCTCTGCCGCATTCACAAACGTGTATTCCGGATGGGCGGCGTAGTTCAAGGTCCATGCGCCATTGATTGCCGCCGCCATCGCCGCCAGTCCAACTACGCCCCAACCCAGAAGGCGGGTTGAGAGCCGGCGCATCCTGTCTTGGCCAGGCTGGGCCGCTTGCCTGAGCAGCGCCTCGGCCCCCTGCGCCACCAAAAAGAAACTGAAGAAGGCCACCACGGCAAAATAACGCGGCTGGGGATGGTTCTGGTAGGTCATGAAAAGGATATAGCCGGCGACAGCCAAGACTGAAGCCCCAAAGACCGGGTCAAGCAACAGTCTGCGGCCCCACGTGTCGCGCCGGAATCGTAGAGTTCCAGCCAGGACGGCGCCCAACACCACCACGCCGGCGAGCGGAATCAGAATACTGTCCACCCAAAGTCCGCCGTGGAACGACCACCAGAAGCTGATCAGCGGCCAGTAGAACTCCGGCGGCTTGTCGTACTTGTTCACAAAGAAAAGGTACTTGTAGTCGGGAAACAGACCCAAGCTGACGACCAGCGTCATCCAAAGGCCAAATGTGACGGCAAAGACGCCCGCCGCCGCCAGAGCGCAGCGCACGGCGGCTCTGCGGTTTTGCCAAAGCGGCAGCACCATGGCCCACCCAAGAGCCGGAAGGAGAAAAGCAGCGGTGGTCTTGGTGAGCATCATCAAGGTGAAGAGCAGGCCGATCCAGGCCGAGGCCCACAACGGGCGGCGCAATCGGGGCAGCCGGATCGCCAGATTCAAAGCTGCCAGCGTCAGCGTGGTCAGCATCGGCTCCAGAATGGCAAGCCGGCTGAAGCAATAAAGAAACGGGCTGCTCACCAGCAGCGTGACCGCGAGAAGCCCCATCCAACGCGGCCCCCGGGCCCTCAGCAGCAGGTAGCTCAACAGCAGATTGGCAAAAAGGAAAGCGATGGCCAACCCGCGCGCTGCCTGGATCGTAACCCCGGTGAAGAAGAACAGTATCCACTCCAGAAACGGCCACACGGGAACCGCGGGCGCGGGATTGAAGTCCCCCGGAAGATACCAGTTCCCGAACAGATGCGCGCGAATGGCGGCGTTCCCATACCAGCCCTCATCGGTGTATTTGGCCCAATCCATATACCACGGGGAATGGTTGGGAAAATCGGCTCTCAAATTGAGCGCGTGCAAAACCGCGAAGCCTGCGATCGGCACCAGCCAGGTTGCGTAAAGCCAGCGTTTGGACGAATGGGTCAATGGCCGTTTCTCCGCGGTGCAGGCCTGAATTAAAGAACGTCTCGAAGGGAATGCATCGAGTATACCGCGCCCGAACCGCTCTTCGCGCCAGGCCCCGGTCGCGCGATAAGAAAACGTGGCGGCTCTCCGCGCAGAACGATCCGCCGGTCTTCAAATCCCAATCGTATGGAAGGCATCTCCGGTTTCTTCACCGGCAAGAAAAAGGGCGGCAGCCGAAGCCACCGCCCTCATTCAACTTGCTTTTGCGTTGGCTAGAAGTCCAGCCGCAGTGACAACTGCACCTGGCGCTGGCTATAGGCAAAGTTGGAGTTGGCGTTCGTCGGCACGCCAAAGCCGCTGGCAAGATACCCTGCGCCCGCCTTTGGAAGGAAGGTCATGGTTGCGCATTCATCCTGCGCCTGACCTGCCACCGTCGACCCGCCTGACCCTGTGCCGGTGCAAAGCTTCGTCACGCCGGAGTTATCTGCAAGGTTGTACGCGTTCGAGCTCACGCCTGTAACGTTCTCGTGATTGGCGATGTTGAAGAACTCGCCCAGTAACTGCAAGTGATACGGCTTGTCGTAGGCATTGATCGTGAACTGCTTCTCCAACCGCATATCGGCAACCATCGTGCGTGCCTGCTTATAAGTATCGCGGCCAATCGCAGGAATCCAGTAGTTGGTTCCGGCGCCGTTCCAATTGGAGCCGTACGCGGAATAGGACGGGTAACCGGTACCGATTGAGGCCGAATACGGCAGGCCGTTCTGCGCCTGAAATACCGGGTTCAGGCTCCAGCCGTTCGCAAAATACTTCACCCAGTCGGTTCTCTGGCTGTTGGGCGAGTTGATCAGCGCCCAGGCGACCAGACGGTTGGGTACGTTGAACTGCGAGTTTCCGTAGTTGGCGCCCTTGACATATCCGTCAATGTTGTACGGATCGAATGTGCCGCTGCTCAGGGTGGTGGTTGACTCGTTCTGGTTGTAGTCCAGGGCGTGGGACCAGGTGTAGTTCACGTCGAACTGAAACAGCTTCAACGACTTGTTCTGTATCTCACCAACCAGGGCGTTGTAACTGGAATTGATGTTGCTCACCAGTTCGTTCACAGCCCCGAAGTTGGAATTCAGCAGGTTGGTGTAGGTTGGAACCACGAAGGTCCTTCCCGAAGGAATTGGCCCCGCACCGGTCGGGTCGTAAACGGTGATCACGCTATCGATGACTCCGTTGGGCGTGACCGCGGTGGCGTTCGTATTCGCATTCGGGTTCAGGTTGATGTTGAGCGCGTTCGGCATGTGCCGGCCCAGCGAACCCAGGTAGTTCAGTTGGAATATCGTGCCGCGTCCAACCGCCTGTTGCAGCGAAGCGTCGAACTCATGAACCTCCGGGTTGTGGAAGTTCTGCGCGAAGAAGTAGGAGCTCGGCCCACTAAAGGATCCCGAGGTGATGATATTGGGGAACTGCGGCGCCGTCGCGCTGCTCGGCTTGATAGACGAGGTGGTGTACTGGCCCGCCGGACTGCCCGTATTCAGCAAGTTGTTGAGCAATGCGCCGTTGGTCACGCGGCCAAAGAAGAGGCCGTAACCGATGCGAACCGTGGTCTTGCCGTCACCAAAGGGATCGTATGCCAGGCCGACACGTGGACCCCAATTATTCTTGTCGCTGGGGTGATTGGTAAGATTAGCCTGGGCAGCCAGCGAGGGGCAGGTGCCGGGGCCAGTGTAAGCACCGCAAATACCATTCGACGACGCCAGATAAGGCGTGAAACTGCCAGATGCTACAGTCAAGGCTGCGTACGGCGCCGGAAGGCTTTCATAGTCCCAGCGCAGGCCGAGATCGATGGTCAGACGCGGGGTAAGCTTCCAGTGATCCTCGCCAAAGAAGCCGTAATCCATGGTCGCCATGTCCCAAGCAGCCGGTCCAAAGCCCTGAACGAAGGTTCCGCAGGGAGAGGTCCCCGTGTAATTTGTGCCGCTGGTGCCAGGCGACGTAGGGCCGCTGCTGTTGCAGGAGTCGGTCTTGTTTCCTTCCGTCATGATGTCGGCAAAGTAGTTGCCGATGTAACTGTAGGAATAGACTCCGTTGCCCTCGTAGGTGTTATTGAGGATGTCGTAGTTGTGGATCAGGTCCGCACCGAACTTGAAGGAGTGGTTCCCCTTCTGCCACGACAGCGTGTCGCCCACCTGCCATTTGCGCTCGTCGGGCAGCGCCTTGCGGTACGAGTAATATGGCGACCCTAGATAGAATCCGACCGAGGAGGGGGAGTCCAGCGATACTTCCGGCACATTGGGACTAAAATCCCCCGCGGCTGTATTCGTAACGCCGTTGGTGCTTTGCAGGTATTGCTTGGTGTAAGCACTGTACGGCTGCTGGCCTTCGTCATTCAACTCCCGGCTGTACTGATAGCGAACTTCGTTGGCGATGTTTGACGTGATCAAGCTGTCCAGCTTCGTCAGACCGTAGTCCAACTTCACAAAGTCGGTTCCGAATGTGTCCACGGCATAGGCATTCGTGGACTGCGTCTGAACGCCGCCCGGCGAATCCCAACGCAGCCGGTGGAAGAGAAAACTGGCCGTATTCTTGCCATTGACATGCCAGTCAAGCTTGGGCGTGTTCAGTTCCTCGTTGCCTGTGCGTGGAACGGTCCCCAAATCGGAAAGCAGGTTGACCAACTGGGTGGAGTAAGCCGTTGCGCCGGCCGCGTATGTGTTGTATCCGCCCAGACCCGCGGCGGTGAGGCGAGCGGCCAACTCACAAGACTGCTGGTCCACCGAATAAGTGGCTGAACTGCTGCTGAGCCCGGTCATGTACCCATAGCTGCCCGCGGTTGTGTTGACGTTGCAGCTCGAGCCTGCGGGAGCGACCGCATCCGGGAGCACAAAGAACGAGCCGGGCGTATCCGCCTTGGCGGTACCAGGGAAGTTGCGCCGATACTGGGCAAAACCATAGAACCAGAAAAGCTTATCCTTCTTCAACGCGCCGCCCGCATCGAATCCCCATTCCTTGCGCCAGTCTTTCGGCTTGTAGGGTCCTGTGGCAAAGGTTGGCGACGTTGGGGTGCCTGTATTCACCGTGTTGGTAACGAAGGGATTCAACGCGCCCCAGTCGTTGTCGCGGTCGGAAAAATATGCGATGCCGTGGAGAGTGTTGGAGCCGCTCTTCGATACGGCGTTGATCACGCCGCCGGCGGCGCGCCCGTACTCTGTCGAGTAGACGCCGGTGTTGACCTGGAACTCCTCGACCATGTACTTCGATGTGGAGTAGCCTTCACGTGTGCGGCCACGCTCTTCAGAGTAGTAGGCCTGGTTGTCGTCCGCGCCGTCGATTTCAACGTTGTTCAGAAGCGGGCTGATACCGCGGAAAGAAATCAAGCCAAAACCGTTAGCGTCGCCCACCGCGCCCGGAGTCAGCAGCGTCATATCCGACCAGCGACCGCCGTTCAGCGGCAAATCCTCAAGGTTCTCCGAGGTAAGAACCGCGCTGATATCCGGCGACTCGAAGTTCAGAATCGGAGCTTCACCGGTCACCACCACATTCGATGTGGCGCCGGCGGCCGACAGATGAGGCGAGACTTCAGTCGTCTGGCCAACCTGCACGATCACGTTGACTTCCTTGAACGCACCAAAACCCGCCGCGTTCACCGTTACGGTATACACGGCCGCAGGCAATTGCGCCGCCTTGTAGTAACCGCTGCCGTCAGAGGACAGACGCACCTCGGCATTGGTGCCATCGTTGTGGATGACAATCGCCGCGTTCGCTACAACTGCACCGCTGGGGTCAAATACTGTGCCCGCGAGCGCGCCTTCGGTGTATGTCTGCGCAACGGCTGGCGCCATACACACCAGAAGCAACGCGAATACAAATACAACTCTGTTCAGCAGGTTCCTTGACATGTATTGGCTCTCCTCAAAGAATTTTGTTGTGCGTCGCCCTCCGCGCCACGTGCCCCGGCGGCCGGCTAGGCCTAACTTTGTCTCAACTTCGTGCAAAGGGTCTTGCGGCGGTTCCGTCTAAAATGAGGAATCCGTCAAAGGTATTTTTCTGGGCTCGACCGCTCATCTGCCAAATCCAAACTGAAGCGGTTCTCTATTTGTAACGATTGCCCGGTATACACCAGAATACAGAAGTGTTGCAAGCTGGTAAATCTTTTGTCCCCATCTGGAGCCCGTTCTGGCGCCGGCAGTGGTTGCCGCTGGCTGAGGTACGCCCCCATCGTATTTCGTTGCCGCGTATATTCTCTGATCTCTTGCGGCGTTGATTCTGGGGGACACGGTCAGTCTAAATGAATACCCTACCCTTGAGAAGTGCAAAATTGGCCCGAAACCCAATTCCCGCCGGCTGGCGTCCGCTGCAAGCCCCGGCGCAGGGCTCCTTATCGGGCAAAAATGACGGATCGCTCAGGATGGGTGGCTTGTTCTTTCCTGGCACGAAAGGCCAATTCCGCGCCTTCGGTGGCGTGGGAGAGCGATGGCGCGGGAGTAAGATGGTCTTCAAGGGAGGAGCCATGGCAGCCGCGACAACGTTTGTGCCTCTTGAAGAGTATCTGCGCAGTTCCTTCGAGCCCGATGCCGAATACGTCGACGGGCAGATCGAGGAGCGCGCCGTGGGAGAAAACGATCATTCCGCGTGGCAGAAAGCAATCCTTGTCTGGTTTGAACAACAGGCGCAGAAAGGTCAGATTCGCGTCCGGCCGGAGCTCAGAGTGCAGGTCGCGCCTACTTGTTTCCTCGTACCCGACGTGGCCCTTCTCGACCGCAACTTGCCCATCGAGCAGATTGTTACTCATCCTCCGGTCGCAGTATTTGAGGTTCTCTCGCCCACCGACACGCTCAAGCGGGTCATGACCAAATGCGGAAGGTATGAGCAAATGGGTATCCAAACCATTCTCGTCATTGATCCGGACGGGCCGAAGTATCAGTTTGTTGCGGGCCGGCTTGAGCCCCTGCAAGCCCGCTGCTTCAATATCCCCGGCAGCTCGTGCCGCTTCGACCTGGACGAGATCGAGAAGCTTCTCGACTGAAGCGAGTCTCCAGCACGGCGCCCACCAGGCCGGCCCCGAAAAATCAGTTCATGCGCTACTCGTACGCCAGCGCGTCGATCGGGTCTTTCCGCGCTGCCATCCAGGCCGGGTAGAGCGCACCGCACAACGA
>PLFY01000158.1 GCA_003138365.1 Acidobacteriaceae bacterium | reverse complement strand
CGATCTACAACTGTAGTACTAGCTGGTGCGTTCTTCACCGGCCGGCCGCGATTCCCTGCCTCACTTCTCTACTGGGCCGGGAGGGGTTCGCTTTTGGCGCGTGGTCCAGCCTGTTTTTATCTTTTCGTATGTGGCCTGCATTTCATCCAGTTCCAAATCGCTGAGTCTCTCAATATCGATCATTTGATTTCGCGCAGAATCCATGGCCCGGATCAGTTCATTGAGCTTCAGATTGATGGCGCGGGAGTCGCGATTTTGAGTGCTTTGGATCAGGAGGACCATCAGGAAGGTCGCAATACCCGTTCCTGTGTTGATGGCCTGTGCCCATGTTTGTGAGAAATGAAGTACAGGTCCAGTGGCAGCCCATGCAACGACCACCAGGCCCGCGGCAGCAAATGCCCACGTAGAGCCGAGCCAGCCGGAAGCCGCGGCAGCGAATCGACCGAAGTGGTCGTGAACGGTCCGGTCTTTGGGCGCGGTTGGGATCGGGGTCGCGACGGGTGCTTCGATTGCTGGTTTATTCATCGGTTTTGTCTCCCTCATTTATCTGTTCATTGACGATATGCCTGCGATCCTCGGCCGGTCTGTCGCAAATGGAGCACCAGGTCTCTGACTGCTTGTTGTTGTACCAAGACTGGGTGCCCCACCCTCGGCGCGCCTCTGTTCTTGCGCCCAGGGCGGGATGCCACAGCACTCAATCGCCACGCACGAAATCAAGCGGTCAGAGACCTGGCGCGCTACCCGGCGGCGCCCATTACGATACACTTCAACCTGTGGAGGACTCTCGTTGCTGTTGGTTCGCGGACTGTTTTCCGGCATCCTGATTGCGGCCCTATCGATTCCCGGCGATTGCTGGGCGCGGCAGGCGCAAGAGGGAAGCGGCAAAGGCGGGGTTGGTCCCACTTCCAGTGTGCTGATCGCCACTCCTGTTGTGCGCGATGAACCCGGAAGCCAACCGGCGCCCCAACAGGCTCAGCCGCAGCAGGGCATGAGCGGGATTGCCGGGGGCATCGGAGCTGCCCCGGTCTACGACGAACATAAGCGGCCCATCACCGCGGGCGGCTTTGTGGATTCCGGACCGGTGATCTTCAAGGACATCACCAAATCCGCGGGGCTCTCCGGCTGGGTTCACAAGATGGGCGTGCCGGAAAAGAAGTTCATCGTTGAGACCAACGGATCGGGCGTCTGCCTGATCGATTACGACAACAGCGGCTGGCTGTCGATCTACCTGGTGAACGGCTCGACATTCGACGCGCTGGACGGCAAGGAAGAGGCGCCTCACGCGGCGCTGTTTCGGAACAACAAGGATGGCACCTTTACCGACGTGAGCGCCAAGGCGGGCGTGCAAAACGACCGCTGGGGTTATGGCTGCTCGGTTGCCGACTACGACAACGACGGCTGGCCTGACATCTATGTGGGCAACTACGGGAAGAACCGGCTCTACCACAACAACCACGACGGGACCTTCACAGACAAGGCGGAAACAGCCGGCGTGGCGCTTGGCAACTGGTCGCCCGGATCGGCCTGGGGAGACTACGACGGCGACGGGCTGCTGGACTTGTACGTGACCGGCTATGTGCACTTTGACCGCGACAACCTGCCTGTATCCGGCACCAAGGCAGTCGGGTATGCCAATTGCCTTTATCGGGGCGTGAATGTCAACTGCGGGCCGAGAGGCCTCAAGGGCGAGCCCGACCATCTCTTTCACAACAACGGCAACGGAACCTTCACCGATGTGACCGTGAAGGCCGGCGTCGAGGACAAGGAACGCTATTACGGGTTCAGCACGATCTTTGTGAGTCTCAACGGCGACGGCAAGCCGGACCTCGTCGTAGGCAACGACTCGGAGCCCAACTTTCTCTACATCAACAAGGGTGATGGAACCTTCGACGACCAGAGCTACGTGTCGGGATTCGCGCTCAACAAGGATGGGCGCGAGATCGCCTCAATGGGCATTGCGGTGGGCGACTACGAAAACAACGGGCTGATCGATTTTTTTGTGACCGACTTCGGCGACGACTACAAGGTGCTCTACCACAACGACGGCGACGCGAGCTTTACCGACGTGAGCTACAAGGCCGGAGTCGCACAGACCACGATCCCCTTTGTTGGCTGGGGCGACGGCTTCATCGACTACGACAACGACGGCTGGCTGGACCTTTTCATGGTGGACGGGCACGTCTATCCAGAGGTGGACCAGCACGATTGGGGCACGACCTTTGCCGAACGGCCCTTGTTGTTTCACAACGTACCCGATGTGAAGGGACGGAAGTTCGAATACGTTCCGCCGGTGAAGGACTCAGGGCTGGCGGTGGTCATCCCGGCGCGGGGAGCCGCGTTTGGCGACCTGTTCAACGACGGCAAAATCGATGTGATCGTCAACCCCATCGACGGGCCGCCCACGCTGCTGCGAAACGTGAGCCAGGACCATCATCACTGGGTGGAGCTGGGGCTGGTGGGCGGTGGCAAAACTGCAACAAGCAAAGGGAGTCCGCGCGACGCCACGTGCGCGACGGTTTATCTGAAGGCCAACGGCATGCGCATGCGCCAGGATGTGCTGGCCAGCGGCAGTTATATTTCGTCGAACGACCGGCGGCTGCACTTCGGGCTGGGGGATGCAACCGACGCTGGGACGGCGGAGATTCACTGGCCTTCCGGCGCCAGGGAGATGGTGAAGCTGCCCGCGGAGGACCGAATTTATACCATCACCGAGGGGCAGGGAATTACGGGCGCGCTCTGCGGCGGCGTGCCCTGCAAAACTGGATCCGCGGCCGGGGCTGCGCCCAAGGCCGAACCGCCGGACAACAAGAAGCCATAAGAATCGGATGCGCTCACCGGGGTGGATAGGGAAATCCACCCCGGTGGTGTTTGTCCTAAAAAACTCCGGCCATGTAAACCTCAACCGGATGGGGCCTTTCCGCTCTTGCGCCGCACTCGGCCAGCACGACGGGCGACAGCGTAATGACCGGACAGTGGGCATGGGCCAGCACCTTGTACACCACGCCGTGGCGGGTGATGGCAGCGAACGCCGATGCGCCCTGCGCTCCCAGCACGATCAGGTCGGCGAGCTGGGCTCTGGCCTGATAAAGGAGTTCCTCGGTCGGATCGCCGGGTACTACGATCGTCTGCACCGCAATCTTGCCTCTCAACTCGGGCGGAACGAGCGCGAACAGACTGGACTCAATCTGATCGATGGAACGGCCGGCGAGGACCTCTGCACGCTCCTGTGGCTTGATGACATGCTGCAGAATCAGGCGCGCGTTGTGCTGCGCGGCCAGTTCCGCGGCAAAGCGCGCGACCGTATAGCTGGCCACTTGGAGGCTTACCGCACACAGGATGTTTCGGGTGGCAAATTTGCGGTAGGCGCCATCCACCACATCGGGACCGACGATGCAAACAGGAACTTTGGCGGTACGCAGCACGGCCTCCGCCACCGAACCCACCAGCAGCTTGCCGATGGGGCCGGGAGAGTGAGTGCCCATGACGATGCGGTCGATCTCCCGCTCGTTCAGGAAGGCGAGAATCTGGTCGGCGGCCAATCCTGGCCTGACGATCACTTCGCATCGGAGGCCTGCCTCGCGTACGCGCTGTGCCAGAGGCTCAAGTTTTGTGATTTCGGTACGCGCGGCAGCGGCGTAGTCATAGTACCGGATACCCGAGGTCTCTGATGCGGCCACCACCAGCGTGTCATAGGCGTGGAAAAGGATAAGGTCCGCCCCGAACTCGGTGGCTTGCGCAAGTGCAAAGGCGAAAGCCTTCTCATTGGCGGGAATCTCGGAGGCAAAGAGAACGGTGGAGGGTTTGCTCCAACCTGGCTTGATAACGGCTGCCATGGGAACCTCCCAATACTAAAGGTGCGGCAATACAGTGGCAGATTCGGCATCGGATTGCGGTGCCGGGCGGCACATCAGAATGTGATCTAACTCACTCCGCAGGGGGGGGAGGATGCTTGTTGAGGCAGTTCAGCGATGATGGCTTTCCCCCTCCTTCCCCCATGTAGATGCGGGTTTCAGGAAGAGGATGCACTCGACACGGAATTGTGCGCGCTTTGCGGAGATTTGTCCAGTGGGAGAAAGCCGGGTCTGCCGATTGAGTGAGATCAAGTGATCCCAATCACAGCGCGCCCAGCACCGAGGCTGGTCTTCTGGAGCGGAACCGTAGCAGATTTATCGCTCGATCCCCCCTGCCGGAACCTTTCTGGCCGACTACGATTCGATGGAGGCTTTTCATGCAGCCGATGCACAATATCCCCGCCCGCGGCGGATTGAACTTTGACGAAACGCCGTTTCTGGCTATCTGGGAGGTCACGCAGTCGTGTGACCTGGCTTGCAAGCACTGTCGCGCGGCCGCCCAGCCGATTGCTCATCCGGATGAATTGACGAACGCGGAAGGCAAGGCGCTGATCGACCAGATCGCCGAAATGCACGTTCCCATCTTTGTGTTTACCGGCGGCGATCCGTTGAAACGAAAGGACGTATTCGAGCTGATCCGGTATGCGTCCGATAAAGGGGTGCAGGTTGCGGTGACGCCGAGCGCAACGCCGCTGCTGACGCGGGAGGCGATGTTCAAGCTGAAAGAGGCCGGCCTGGTGCGGCTGGGAATCTCGCTTGACGGATCGACGCCGGAGATTCACGATGCGTTCCGGGGACTTCCAGGGGCGTGGGAACGGACGATTCAGGCCATCGAATGGGCTAAAGAGGCGGGCATTCCGGTCCAGGTACACTCCACCATCAGCCGCCATAACGTACACGATCTGGACAACTTATGCGCACTCTTCGAGAAGCTGGCCATCGTCATGTGGAATGTGTTCTTCCTGGTTCCGGTGGGACGGGGACAACTTGGCGATCTGCTCAGCGGCGAGGAGTTCGAGAACGTTTTTGGCAAGATTTACGAGCTTTCGCACCGGGTGAACTTCCAGATCAAGACCACGGAAGCAATGCACTACCGGCGCTACCTGCTGCAGCACAACCTGGAAGAACGGCGCCTGGGTCACGGGCATCCGCACGGGGCAAGTGCTCATGATGCAGCGGGTTATGAAGCTGGAACGCCGACCAGGGACGCACAGACCCGCACCGTGGGCTGGGCTACGCGGCGGGTGAACGACGGCAAGGGGTTCCTGTTTGTGTCGCACACGGGCAATGTGTATCCGAGCGGGTTTCTGCCCATCCACGCGGGCAATATCAAGCAGACGCCTCTCCAGGACATCTACCGCAACGCGCCTATTTTCAAGTCGCTGCGCGACACCAGCAAGCTGGAAGGCAAGTGCGGCGCGTGCGAGTACAAAGAGATTTGCGGGGGCTCGCGGGCGCGGGCTTATGCGGTGACCGGCGACCCGCTGGCGCAGGAGCCGTGCTGCATTTACCAACCCAAGAACTGGGATCCGGAGCTTGAGAGCGAGGCGTCCGCTTTTGCGAATTCTCTGGGTGAAACTCTTCAAATCCTAAGCTGACAAGCCACGAAATTGATACGAAACGATGGCCTGAAACTCTCCGCTTTTGTGCAAATGGAGGGCTTCAGGCCATCGTTTTGTGGCAGATCAAGAAGAATCTTCTACCATCTTGGTTAGTGATTTTGGTACCGATTAGCACCGTCAGGAGGCTATGCGAAATAGCCCATCCAAAATGGACCTCGCATCCAACATCCCAACGATTTCTTGGACGCTCCAAACATGCCTAGAGACTCCAGCTTTCATCGCCGGAGTGACTCTGAGCGGTGGAAATCACTTGGCCCACTACCTAGTTGTTTTGAATTGCCGTCAGGTTCAACTTGGCCGCCACAATGGCTTCAGCCGCTTCGACGGCTTGGTCCAGGGTCATGTGGGTCGAATCCAGAAGAACGGCGTCCGGAGCCGGCCTGAGGGGCGAATCGGCGCGGTTGCGGTCCCGTTCATCGCGGGCGCGCAGGTCGCGGATCACCTCTTCCGGTTGCTGAGGCGGAGC
This sequence comes from Acidobacteriaceae bacterium, assembly GCA_003138365.1. Classification (GTDB taxonomy): domain Bacteria; phylum Acidobacteriota; class Terriglobia; order Terriglobales; family Acidobacteriaceae; genus Telmatobacter. Next base: position 9,938 of record PLFY01000158.1, on the reverse strand, counting down.
AGGTCCCAGCTGGGCAGCTTGATCGTAGCGGCGCAGACCGCGCACTTCAGGAGCTGCGTCCAGGAAGATCTTGACTTCGGCATGGGGAAAGACGACGGTGCCGATGTCGCGGCCCTCCATGACCACTCCGCCTTCGGCGGCAAGCTGCTGTTGCAGGCCGACCATCCAGGCGCGAATGGCGGGAAAGACACTCACACGGGAGGCCGCATCGGTGACCGTGTGATTGCGGATGAGGCCGGTTACGTCCTCGTCGTCGAGGAAGACACGATTTTCCTGTTCGCCGGACTCGGGGGTGGCGGGGTCCGGTTTGCTGGATTCCAGGCGGATGGTGGTTTCAGCGGCCAGGCGCTCGAGGCCAGAACTCTCGTCCAAAGGCAGGTCCAAACGAAGCGCCTTGAGGGCGAAGGCGCGATACATGGCGCCCGTCTCGAGGTTGAGCAAACCAAAATGCCGGGCCAGATGCCGGGCGATGGTGCTCTTTCCCGCACCGGCCGGGCCATCAATGGCGACGATGATCTTGCGGCCGGGCTCAAAAGCGCACAACGGGCTATCTGCAAAACTCATGCGCGCTTCTTTGTCTCCTGATTGGACTGGGGCTTCGACTGGGACTTGGGCTTGGGCGGGGCGGTAAAGCCATACCTCTTGCTGTTCCCCGCCTTTGCGCCTGCCGTCAAAGCCGGTTCGCGGCTGCTGCGTGCCGGACGCGCATCGGGCCGCGAGTCTTGACGAGGGGCGCTGCCGTTGCGGGTTGCACTGGCGCTGCGTGGGCTTGCGCTGGGCTTGCCCGCTGTCTTGGTTCCGTTGGTGTGGCCGTTGCGCTGGCTCCACGCCGGAGCTGCAGACTTTGCAGTCCGCGCGCCTGAGGTGCCGTTGGTTGGGCGCGCGGCGCTGCCACTGGAATGGTTCCCGTTGCTGGAACCGTTGCCCGCGTGCGCTCCATTTTGCTTGCCGTTGACGCCCTTTGAAGCTTTCGCGCTCCAGCGAACGCCAGACCCCGCCCGGGAGCCAGTTGCTGTGCGCGTTCCGGCAGGTCGTGCCGCCGAGGGACGCACTTCGGCGCTTGTGCGCCGGGCGGGACGGCTGCCAGGCCTGCTGCCAGTGGACGATTGCGCCGGTTTGCGGTCACGGGAATGGGTGGCTGGGCGGCTGAAGTGGGGCCGTGCCGCAGCCGACTTCGCGGTGGAAGCGGGCTTGCGTGCAGCGGGAGTCCGCGGCAGGTGGGCATCAGATGAAATGTGCGAGTCTTTCGAGACGGGTGAGGCGTGTGAGACTGGCGACATGGGCGGGGCTGATGCGGCCAGCTTGGGCAGCTCAAGCTCATGTGCTTCTTCCTCACGATCCCGCGAGTGCAGGAAGTAGGCAGAGGCCGGCATGGACGAGCTTGTATAGCTGGAATAGGTGGTCGCAGGAGGAGCAAACTCCGGCAGCGTACCGGCGACGTAGAACTGAGGCGAGTGGCCCATTGAGATGGTGTGCACCTGGCGGGTAGCCACCAGGCCGCGAAGCACTTCACGGACCTTGCTGCGCGCGGTAAGAGGAGCCAGAAACAGTTCAACCTCTTCCATGCCGGCGGCGATGACTGCCTGCAGGTAGATGGAGGCAAGCACGGAGATCGCCGTGACCTGCGAGGTAGAAGCGCCTTCGGCAATGGCCTTTTGGAAACGGGTGCGCAGCAGTTGCCATTGGGCTGGCTGGCCGGGAGCCGAGACAACCGGAATGATGCGCAGTTGCTGCCAGAGCTCAGTGATGGCGCGCAGAACCGCGCCCTCGGTCACTTCCCTGCCCAGCGCATAGGTTAGAGCGGCGAGGGTGGTGTCGCCCGTCTCCAAATGCTTGTATGCCTGCACGGCCAGTTGCGAAACCTGGCGCGACCCGGTCAACTGCGGGCAGCGGCGCCAGTCGCGGTCGCCCCTGAGGGCATACACGTAGGGCAGAACCCAGGCTGCGACAACGAAGTCTGGCTGCTCGCCAGGCTGTCCCAACAGGTTCAGCCGAACTGCCACGCCGTCTGTCTCCAGGCGCACCAGCAGCTCTTCGGCCAATGCAATGTGTTTGGGATCGGGAGTCGCGTTCTGATGGCCGGCAACGGCCTCAACAAAGGACGGCGCGATCGACGAAGAAAACTGCCGTCTGGGCAGAAAGAGACACAAACCTGTCTCCTCAATCCACGTACGGGCATCTTCCAATGTGAGAGCCCCGTGTCCGTTCTGGCGCATCCTTTCGGCGCGCGACGCTTCCAATTGCTCTGCTGTCAAAGAAAAACCTCACTTCCAGGCTGGCATTTGCGCCGGGCTTCCCTCTCCCCTGAGAGGAGGGTAGCCACCTTCCCTATGTGTTAGATGCGATGGAAGGCCCGCTGGATCTCCTTCCAAGAATACAGCAAAGCTATTGGACGTCCATGCGGGCAACTAGTTGGGTGGCTAGTTTTTGCCAATTCCAACAGTAACCATTCCATACGAACCGGGTCAAGAGCCGTATTGACCTTGATGGCAGAATGGCAGGCGATGGAGGCGGCAATTCGCGCCCGGATGGCTTCAAGCTCCTCATTCTGCTTGGGTTCACCGGAATCTTCGGCAGATTGCTCGATGACCTCGGCCAGCACCCGCTCCAGGGCCGCTCCCTCCAGGCCAACAGGAGCCGCCTTGACCGCAAGTGTTTGTGGGCCAAAGGGTTCCACCTCAAAGCCGTTGCGATCAAGCTCTTCGGCGATGCGTGCGAACACAACCATCTGCCAGGGCTTTAGTTCCACCAGGACGGGCATCAGTAACCTTTGGCGCTGCACTTTCTCCACCTGGCGGTCCCTTAAAATTTTTTCAAAAAGTATGCGTTCGTGTGCCACATGCTGGTCGATGATCCACAATCCATCGTCTCCTGAGGCCAAAATGAACGACTCGCGCAACTGCGCCAGGGGGCGGAGCGAGCCCAGATGGTTGAGGTTGGCGGCTGCCCGCTCGGCCTCAACCTGGGCCGTGGCGGCCGCTGTTACTTCCGCGAGATTCGGTCCGTTGGCCGTTAAACCGGCGGGAGTTGGAGAACAACCGTCCATGGGCAACGGGCCAGGCGGCTGGAAAAGCGCTGCGGCGGCCTCGCCCCATGCTTGTTGATCCTGACCTCCCCATCCGCCTGGATTCAAGGCCCGGGCATCGAAAGGCAGCCTTCCGGGAACAGGCGAAGGGATCCGCGGGGTCAAGTGGAACGGTTCAGACGCACCGGCTGCGTCAAGGAACGCACCCGGCTCGGAGTCGGGATGGATGGAATCAGAAGGGCCCGAGTCGGGGGAGCCAGGCAGCGGCGAGCCGGCTGGGGGCATCAGCGAAGGGCTGGCGGCGGGCGCCGCATGGGCGGCCAGGAAGCCGGCAGCCGGCCGCGCCTGGATCAGAGCCGTCCGCAGGCTGTCGCGGACAAAGTCATGAATCAAGCTTTGCTGGCGGAAACGGACCTCGGTTTTGGCGGGATGCACGTTCACATCCACCTCTTCGGGCGGCATCTCAAGGAAGAGCAGCACAACCGGGAAGCTGGTGGGAGGAATCACGTTGCGATAAGCCTCAGTGATGGCGTGCATGAGCAGCCGGTCACGGATAAGACGTTTGTTCACAAAGATATAGATCGAGTTGCGATTGAGCTTTTGCAGCTCCGGCTTGGAGTAGAAGCCGCTGATTCGCAAGACGCCGGGATCGCGGGCTGGCTGGGCTGGTTGGTTCAGGTCACGTTTCCACGGGGGCGGCTCGGGCAGTCCGGCGTGCGCTAGAGGAGTCTCGGCGGCTACGGGCAGCAGTTGAGCCAGCGTGTCTTTGCCGAAGATCTGGTAGATTCGCTCCGCGGTCCGGGTCACGGGCGGCGCGGAGACGATGGTGTGCGTGGCGGAGATCAGCTCGAAGTGCTTCTCCGGATGGGCCAGGGCGTAGTGGGTAACAAGCGCCGTGACGTGCGAAAGTTCGGTACTCTCGGCGCGAAGAAATTTGCGCCTTGCCGGGGTATTGAAGAAGAGATCGGCGACGGCCAGCGTGGTTCCGCGAGGCAGAGCGGCGTCATCCACATGGAGAATCTTGCCGCCCGCGATCTCCAGCCGGGTGCCGGCGGGGTCGTCTCCGGTTGAGGTGCCAGTCGCGGTTTCAAGGGTCACGCGGGCAACGGAAGCAATGGAGGGCAGCGCCTCGCCTCGGAAGCCCAAAGTCGCAATCGAGAGCAGATCGTCGGCCGTCCTTAGCTTGGAGGTTGCGTGGCGCTCGAAGGCCAGCAAGGCATCGTCCCGGTTCATGCCGTAACCGTCGTCGCTTATGCGGATAAGGCGGCGGCCGCCGGCTTCGACCTCGACGCGGATTCGGTTTGCGCCGGCGTCCAGGGCATTCTCCAACAACTCCTTGACCACCGAGGCTGGCCGGTCCACTACCTCGCCGGCGGCGATCTGGTTGGCAACCTGGTCGGGAAGAATGCGGATGCGGCCCATAAGACCTAAGGGTAACGCAGCGAGACAGGGAATAGGGATTAGGGATTAGGGAAGAGGGAACAGACTTGGAGCGGCGCACTCAAACTTGCAGCGGCCGAACAGCATGCGGCACCCTTTAACCTGTCTCACGATCAATCCGATTCGATGGTGAAAATCTTCTGCCTATGCCGGAATTCGACCCTGTGCTGTTCGAAAAAGCCAGCCTGGCCAAGTAATCCGAAGCCAATCGGGTCCATGCCTTGAGTAAAGCCCACAAAGGCCGAGAACCTAATGCCGCTGCCGAGATCGATCGTGATTGTGTCGTAATAAGTTACGTTCGTCTGGCTACCGACTCCGCCAGTGATTGCTTTAGGCAAATTGAGAACATCCAATTCCAGCAGAAGGGCCAGGCTCAACGGGAACAAACAGGCATCTGCGCCGGAATCCGGGAGAACCATGCATCGAATCGATTGGCCGTTCGCAGCGGTGAGGGTCGCGAAGGTTAGCGGGCGAAACGCCGTCGTCCCTTGGGGATGCGCTTCGTTTGCCGGGAGAGAGATTGCAACGTAGGGGTAGGTGGCTTTTGCCATCTTCGCTTACAAGAACATCGCCGTGTTCCGGTCGGGAACGCGCACCATCAACGGAAGCTGCTCACCCTTTTCTTTAGCCTCGTTGAGAACCGCTCGAGCGTCCACTCCGAAGGCGATGGTCTTATGCTGCCGTTCAGAGATAGCAACCCAGGCGCCTGCGGGAATGTCCTTGAGCAGATCCGAAAGATCGGCAATTGTGGTAGCCATAACATCCGTCTTTTCTATGCGTACGGTGGCCCTAGATCCCCATCCCGAACTCGCTGGCGTGGCGCTCGCCGGCGTTCGCATAGAAGTCGTAGGGAGTGCGCTTCTTGAACTTGTGGCGGCTGCGCAGTTCGTAGCCGAGGTAGATGCTGAGGGCAGCCACTGCCATGCCGACCGAGAACCACCCGATCACGCGGATGGTGTTTGACTCTTTCGCGTCTTCGCCGGGCGTGAGGGTTTCGGGTTCAGTGGACATGGGGCAGCCTCCTACACGACCATGATACCGCAGTTTTGGCTTGATTGGCCGCAGAGGAGGCTCAGGCGGCCCGGGTTTTGTTTACTGCGTAGATTCAATTTGGGAGAGCCAGGCTGCTTTTGCCGGCTCGGGAAGAAAGCTGGCACGAATGGAGTTGGCCGCCAACTGGCGAAGTTCCTCGCGCGTAAAGCCCTGAACGGTATGGGCCAGCAAGTATTCGTTGGCCGCATCGGAGCCGAAGAAGGCCGGGTCGTCGGAGTTGAGCGTCACCATGAGGCCGGCGTCGAAATAGCGGCGCAACGGGTGCTCGGCAAACGAGGCGCATACCCCGGTGCGGACATTCGATGTCGGGTTCAACTCCAGGATGGTGCCTCGCGCCTTCAGCTCCTGGACGAGCGCCGGGTCCTGGATGGCGGAAAGTGCGTGGCCGATGCGTTCCGAGCCGATGGAGAGAGCCTCCCAAATGGCCTCGGGACCGGTGGTTTCGCCCGCGTGATTGGTGAGTCGAAGCCCGGCGCGGGCCGCTTCGTCGTAGAGGGCGCGAAAGGGCTCCGAACCGGCTCTGCGCTCGTCGCCGCCGAGGCCGATGCCAATAATCGATGGGTAGTACGACCGCAGTTCGGCGGCTTTGCGGAAGACCCGTTGCGCCTCCTCCACGGTAAAGTGCCGCACGGCGTCAAAGATCCAATAGAGCGAAAGGCCCAGTTCGCGTTCGGCTCGCTCGCGGGCTCGTTCCAACGCTGCAAAGATGGGTTCCAGCGCCCGCGGATCGAAGTTCCGCCACATATAAATCACGCCCACCGAGATGTAGACCTCGGCATGAACCACGCCCTGCTCGGCCAAGTGCTGCATCATGCGCCAGGCGACCAACTCATAGTCTTCAGGATCGATGAGGCGGCGGGTTACGGCCTTGAAGCCTTCGATGAAGCCGGTGAAGTCGTCGAAGGCGTAGTAAGACCGGGCCTCGGCCAGAGTCATGGGGTGGACATCGTGGCGGGAACTCAGCTCGACCAGCGTGGCGGGCAGAATGGTGCCTTCGAGATGCAGATGCAGCTCGGCCTTCGGAAGCCGGCGAATGAAGTCGGAGATAGACGACATGATTTGAGTGTAAGGGCAGCTGTGGGGGGATGTTGATATCAGGGATCGGAATCGAGATTCGGGAATGCGGGCGCGTGACGTCCGGCAGTTCACGATTTGATGATTTGACTTATTTAAGTCGCTTGGAACACAATGACGCATGGAGCAAACCGCCATACGCACATCGATCGACCTTCCGCGGGAGCTGCACCGCCGGCTGCACGAGGCGGCCGCGCGCAAGGGCTGCTCGGCGCGCAAGCTGATTCTGGCCGGCATCGAACAGGCCATCGGCGAACCGGAGTTGTCCCGTCCCGCACGGCGGCTCACCCTTGACGAGTCACTCGTTCCACCGGCTGGACGCCGCATTGATTTCACGAATGAAGAGCTCTATGACCTTATTGAGTTTCCCTGATGTGAACGTTTGGCTTGCCTTGGTTTCTCACGAGCACGTTCACAGCGCAAGCGCTCGCCGTTGGTGGAACTCATCGAGCGGCCAGATCGCATTCTGCCGCCTTTCGCAGCTCGGCTTGCTTCGCCTGCTTACCACAGCGGCGGTCATGAACGGCAAACCGCTTTCATTCGACGAGGCTTGGCGTGTCTACGACAGCCTGCTTGTGGACGAGCGCGTTGTCTTCTCACCGGAACATTCCCGGGCCGACAGGTTCTTTCGAACAAATACGACTGGCCCGGCGAGCGCCCCAAAGGTGTGGGCCGATGCCTGGCTGCTGGCCGTTGCAGAAGCGGCAGGCGGCGTGCTGGTTACATTCGACAAGGCGCTTGCGGCACGGGGAGCGCATTGCCTGCTGCCGAAGAGAGGCTGAGGAGGAGGTCTTCCATCTTGGACACTCTTTTAGTTGAGTGCCGAAGGGCGCTGGATGGATTGGGGTACGTGGTATCCCACATCTGCCGCAAAAAACGCGGCAGATATTGGGCCCCGCAACTCGGCCTTGGGCCGGCGGCGGAAGAAATCGGCGATGGCGGTGTCGTTGGCGCTCATGGTTCCCGAAGATACGGAGAATCAAAATGCTGGTCGATGAGTTGAATCTGTTGGGCGGCGCATACATCCGAGAAATCACGCGCGTTATATGTCAACAGACCGCCGATCTGGTTTGCCGGGTCTGCGAGAACCGCTCGAATGACTCTGTCTGCCAGACTCAGCGACCGTGGACCTTCCGCGTAAATCTCCAGGTAGTCTTGGAGCGCCTGGTCTCGATACGCCTCATCGTTCAATAGAATCAATTGGTCGTTGCGCTCAAGAATGTTCCAGTCAGTACTGAGTTGTTGCAAGGCCGACTTACGGCGTGCCTGTCGCGTGTTCAAAGACTCGTAGAGTATGGGCCATGGAGCCAAAAGCACATGACGAAGCGATTCGGGCGCAAAGACCGAATCGAACCGTGCAGCGGCATGCTCATGGTGTGAGTCCCTTGAATCATAAAGTGCGATCAGAAAACCGGCGTCCGCGCAAATCGTGGCCATCAGACTTCATCTACCACACTTGCGTTCCTCACCGCGAACCCCGTCCAGGGAGATGCCTTCCGGCTCCCGAGGATAAACCTTCCGCCGTCCTTCATTGATATGAGGTAAACGCGCGGCCTTAACCGAAGGCGCAGTACCTGCTTTATTTCGGCGGCGATCTCGTCGCGCGTACGAGTACTCGTGAACGTAGCCAAGCCAATGCCACACTCACTGGCGTCATTTGCGTCGAGCCACTCATACAATTCCCTGTGGTTAGCACCAAGTCCGAAATCGAACGAAACCCAATAACGAGAGCCTGTTCCCTTCCGATTGCCGTTTGTCTTCGATGTGGTCGCCATCTCAAGTTCCTTGCAATGAGTATATGCCTTCTTCCGTTTTCAAATCGATGGCTATTTCGTCTTGGCGAACTCCGACCGGTGGCGGCTGTAGAAGAAGTAAATGACCAGGCCGATGGCCAGCCAGGAGAAGAAACGGATCCATGTAATGACTTCAAGCCCCATCATGAGCACGATGCAAAAGACGATGCTCAAGATCGGAAAGACCGGACCCAGCGGAGTGCGGAAGCCGCGGTAACGGTTCGGGTCGCGATAGCGCAGGATGAGCACACCGATGGAGACCAGGACGAAGGCGAAGAGGGTACCGATGTTGGAGAGATTGGAGACGGTGCCGATATCGAGCAGACCGGCAGGGATGCCCACGACGAAGCCCGCAACCCAGGTGGCTACGGCGGGGGTGCGAAACTGTGCATGGATGCGGCAGAAGATGGCCGGCAGCAGGCCGTCGCGGGACATGGCGAACCAGACGCGCGCCTGGCCAAGCTGGAAGACCAGGATGGAAGAGACCATTCCGAGGATGGCGCCGATGAGGACAAAGAGCCGGACCCAGACCAGCATTCCGCCGCCGGGCAGCAGGGAGAGCCTCTTGAGCGCGTTGACCACCGGCGCCGCGTCGCCCATGACCGACTGCCAGGGCACAATGCCGCTGAGCACAATGGCCACCGCTCCGTAGAGCACGGTACAGGCCAGCAGCGTGGCCAGTATGCCGATGGGTAGATCGCGCTGCGGATTCTTGCACTCCTCGGCCGCGGTGGAGACCGAATCGAAGCCGATGTAGGTGAAGAAGATGATCGATCCGCCGGTGAGCACTCCAGTCCAGCCGTTGGGCATGAACGGATGCCAGTAGTGCGGCTTGATAAAGCTGGCGGCGGCAAAGACGAAGACCAGGATGGCGGCGATCTTGACCAGCACCATGATGTTGTTGGCGCGGGCCGACTCCTGGATGCCGCGGACCAGGACCACCGTCAGGATCATGACCACCAGGAAGGCGGGAATGTTGAAGCCGAAGTGCCAGCCGGACTGGTAGAGGTCGTTGCCCGCCAGATCCTGCAGGCCGGTGGGCAGATAGGCCGGGGAGATCCACATCAGCGGAGGGTGGAGGCCGAACCAGTCCAGCAGGTCGACGATATGGGCGGCGAAACCGACGCTGACACTCATGTTGCTGAAGGCATATTCGAGGATCAGATCCCAGCCGATGATCCAGGCCGTGAGTTCGCCCATCGTGGCATAGGTATAGGTATAGGCCGAGCCGGCGATGGGGATCATGGAGGCCAGTTCGGCGTAGCAAAGTCCGGTGAAGACACAGACGATTGCCACCAGCACCAATGAAAGCGCCAGCGCCGGTCCGGCCCCAGGCCGCCCCGCGAGGGCCGTATGGTGGATGAGGTAGTGCAGAAGTGGCGTATCCCGGATATTCGGCACATCGAACTTCTGGCCGGCCATGGCGGTGCCGATGACCGTGAAGATGCCCGAGCCGATGACCGCCCCGATGCCCAGCGCGGTCAGCGACCACGGGCCGAGGGACTTTTTCAGGGAGTGCCCAGGCTCTTGCGAGTCCCGGATCAACTTATCGA
>PLFY01000195.1 GCA_003138365.1 Acidobacteriaceae bacterium | reverse complement strand
ATTTTCATACGGCCAAAGAACTATTGCTTCCGCTTGCCCTTCAACGCCTGGCGAGCGCGCGGTTCGGGCAATTTGACACGAGCTGTCGACTCCCGCACAATCAACTCCGATTGCACCTTGATCTTGACCGCCGATTCTTCCCCCGAAATCAACATCAACAGATGCTCCATGGCCAGTTGCCCCATGCGCCTCATCGGCTGGCGGACAGTTGTCAGCGGCGGTTGGGTGTAGGCCGCGATGAACAGATCGTCGAAGCCCGCCACGGAAATATCTTCCGGCACGCGCAGCCCGTGCAAGCGAATCGACCGCATCGCTCCCAAGGCCGACATATCGTTGTAGCAGCAGACAGCCGTTGGGGGATTGCGCAAAGCCAGCAGCGTATCCATCGCGCGCATGGCGGCTTCCGGCTTGCCATCGCCATGAACCACCAGCTCCGGAGCAAACCGAATCCGGGCTGCGTCAAGAGCCGCGCGGTAGCCCGCGAACCGCTCCGCATCCGATTGATAGCCGAACTCGTCGCCGAGATAAGCAATGCGCCGATGCCCCAACCCGGCCAGGTGCGTAGCCACCGCCTGGGCCCCTTCAAGATTGCAGATCATCACCGAGTGGACAAACGCGCCCGGATGCTGGTCATTCACAAGGATGATCGGGACCCGCATCTGCGACAGCATGGGAAGATACAAAGCGCCTACGCGCGAAGAGGTCACGATGATGCCGTCCACGCGCCGCTCCGCAAACGATTGCACGACTCTTTTCTCGCGCTCGGGGTCGGCATTGGAGTCGGCCAGAAATACGCTGTAACCATGGTCGTTGGCGGTCTGCTCGATACCGCTGACCACCTCGCTGGTAAAAGGATCGGCGACCGTTGTAACTACCAGTCCGATGGTCCGCGTCTGCCGGGTGACCAAGCCGCGGGCAACGGCGCTGGCGCGATAGCCCGATTCTTCAGCGATCTTGCGGATCTTCTCCGCGGTTTTGGCATTTACCAGCGGGCTATATTGCAGGGCGCGGGAGACCGTGGGGTGCGATACTCGCGCAAGCTTCGCGATGTCCTTGATCGAGGGTTGATGAAGGACTCGCTTCGAGCCGCCAGGCCGGGCGGCTCTTGTAACTTCCCCTGTAACATCGTCACTCATTCCGCGCTCCCCGGTCCTATCCTGCAAGCACGATCGCGGGCTTTTCGCCGCGCGCGTCGGCCTCGCTCACTTCGGTCACGATGGTGCGGCTTTCGCCCGGCATGAGCGCAATGTAGTTATCGGAGTAGATAGCCGGCAGAATGCGGTCGCCGCTCTTTTCGCGCACGGCCTTCAGCCGGACCATCAGCGCAGGCAAGGCGGCGCTGTTGCGAAGTTGCGTCGTCAGTTGCCAGCGGTCGCCCTTGCGCTCGGCGGTGGTTGTCGCTTTCACTTGAGGCTTTGGCAGTTGACGAATCGCGCGGTAGTTGCCCTCTTGCAACCCGCGCAGGTAGAAGTTAGTCGAAACCTCTTCAGAGCCGCGCGTGAGCGTGAGGCGAAGAAAGTGCACCGATGTCAGCCCCGCGGGGTACTCCATCGAAATGCAGGCTGAGGTGCTGTCTTCAGCGCTATCCAACAAAGCGGACTTCTGACCCATCCGGGTTCCGTCCATGTTCAGTATCTCCACTCGCGCTGTCAGGCCCGGCACGTTGCCTGCGCTGTAATTCACCACTTCGACGGTCTCGGTTTCGCGGTTCCACTGAATGTGCAGCGGTTCGGAGCCCTTCTTGCAACCGAAATACGCGGCTGTCGGCTCAAAGTAATAGTCGTAGGTCTGCCACACGAACGAAGGCCAGCAGGAGTGGCTCATCCACAGCAGAACGCCCATCCGGTGGCGGCTCTGCGCCTCAAACATGGCGCGATAGCCTTCGTAACAGAGAAACTGCGCCAGCTCGATCCACTCCTCCACGCCGGTTGCGCCGCCATAGCCATTTTCAATGTCGGCATTGAAGCCCGCGCCGCCCTGCGCGCCCGTGAGGGTGAAGTCGTGCAGGCCCCACTCCAGCTTTTGCGGCCACAATGCGCTCTCCGGCATCATGGCGCGCACGCTCTCGATAGGCGGAATCGTGGGCATGCCAATCTCGCTGTGGAGCTTGGGGTCGACTGACCGGAAGTAGAAGTTGAGCGGCATGGCCTGGTAGGGTCCGCCACCGCCGACGACATTGTTGGCCGAACTGGGAATGTAATGCAGGCCAGGATGCAACTCCGCCAGAAACTTGCGGATCCCATCCTCCAGAGGCTTGGGCGGAAACCCTTCATTGCGCCCGCAGTAAAGGCCCACGGAGGCGTGGTTGCGGATGCGCAGCACCAGATCCTTCACATTGCTCAGGAACAGCGGATTGTCTTCTGGGTCCGGGCCGTCCCAGGGGTTAGCGAGCCAGAAGTCCTGCCAGACCATGACCCCGTGCCGGTCGCAAGCTTCATAGAAGGCATCGTCGCCGACCTGGCCGACCCAGTTGCGGATCATGGTAAAGTTCATCTCGCGGTGGTAGCGCAAGGCGGCATCGAACTCGCGCGCGCGATAGCGCAGCATCGACTCGCTGAACCCCCAGTTGCCGCCACGGGCCACAAAGCGCCGGCCGTTGATCCACATCTTCAGCGCGCCGCCGTCTTCGCTATAGGTCATCTGGCGGACGCCGGATTTAAATGCTTTGCTGTCCAACGCCTCGCCGGCAGCGGCCTCAAAAACCAACTCCACATCGTAGAGATACGGATCTCCATATCCCACTGGCCACCACAGCTTCGGATTCTTCAATCGCAGTTGCGGATGCGTCGCGACACTCAGGCTAACTGTCTGCCGCGCCAGGCCTGCCAACTTCACGCGCTGCTCGAAGCGCAGGTCGCCGAACCGCCCGCGCAGCGTGCCGGTGACCGGCGTGGATTGGTGGTTCTGCAGATCGACTTCGATGCTCAGGTCGGCGCTGGAGGTATCCGGCAGAGGCAAGGTTGCGGAGACAAACGGGTCTTCGATCGTGACCGCCCCGGTCACTGTGAGGTAGACAGCGCCCCAGATACCGGTATTGCGTCCGCGGATGGTGGGAATCCAATCCCAGCCAACCGAAGCATGAAACGTGGGGTTGTCGGCGCCCAGCCCTCCGCCATTCTTGCCCGCTCTTTCGAGGGTCTTCTGATGGACGCTGCCCGGCGTGGCATTCTTTTCAATGCGCACCGCGAGAGCATTGGGATGGCCCGCAACCAGCTTGCCGGTCACGTCGAAACGGCCGCGCATGAAACCGCCTTCGATGCGGCCGAGCTTCTCGCCGTTGAGAAACACTTCGGCCTTCCAGTTGATGCCGTCGAAGTTCAGCCATGCGGCCTGCTTCGCGGATACGGCCGGCGCGGTAAACTCCGTTCGATACCAGAAGTCCGAGTAGAAATACGAATCGGAAACGTAGAGCTGGTTTTCTCCGAAGTTCGGGTCGGGTATGGCTCCCACATTCAGATACGATGTGAGCACGGTGCCCGGCACGGTGGCCACCAGCCACCCGGAATCCTGAAAACCCGGCCGGGAGAGTGCTTCGCCCGCGGCATTGGCCAGATTCGAACGCTGCAACCGCCAGGCGCCTCCAGCCAGATCCAGACGCCCATCGGCGCCGGCCGGAAGTACTGCCTTCGGCCGGGCCACGAATCCGCCACGTCCATAGACCTCAATCTCGCTCAAAATATAGCCGTCGGGCGAGCTGGGCCGCGTCATCAGCACACGCACGTAGCGGCCCTCGGCGGGATGCGAAAACTTCAGGTCGTCCACCAGCCCGGTCCCGCCGGGAAGCGGCAACAGATCGCGCCAGTTGCGCGCATCGTCCGAGACCTGCACTGAGCCCTCGACTGCGCGCGCAATCCAGTACAGTGTGACGCGGTCGAATGCGCAGTGCGCGCCCAGGTCGACGTAGACCCATTCCTCGCCCATCCCCGCGCTCATCCAGGCGCTGGTGAAGCTGTACGGGCCTCCGATCTCCACGCGCTGCCGGCCGCGAAAAAAGGCCACCTGGCCGAGCCGCCACGTCACGCCAAAGGCCTGCATCGGATTCATCCCGGCAAGTTCCGTGACGCACTCGACGCGGTAGAAGCGGCTGCGGCTGACTGGGCTGAGCGGAATCGAGGGTGTAAAGAACTGGCCCGGCGCGGCCATGCCAGGCGGATATCCGGCGGTCGATGCCGGCTGCGGCGCCGCAACGCTGCCTGCCTCTTGCCACGCGCGCCCGTCGGCGGAGACTGACACGGTGAACTTCAGAGACTCCCGCGAGGCAAGTGGCGGCGCAACGATGACCAGCTCCACGCGGTCGATCTCCGGCGCGGTGCTGCCGCCGCCGAGCTGAATTTCGATGGACGGACGCGGCCCGCGCAGATCCAGCATGTTCATGGGAAAATGATCGACGGGAATCTCGCGGTCCTCCTTGGGCAGCGCCCCGCGAAACCCGTCAGAGGTCGCAATCCACTCCGGCTGGCGCGTATCCCTGATGCCGTCGGTCACAAGCTGCGCCGTCAGATTGTAGTCGTAGCTGCTGGAGTGATAGGCGGGACGCAACAGCGCAAGATTGCGGTAGGTCGTATTGTCGGCAACCAGTTCCGGGCTGAAATCCTCACGAGGCGCACCCGGATAGATGCCGACTCCCCGTGTGTGCTCCATTGCGCCCGCGGACTGGCTCCCTCCATTGGGCGGAAACGGGGCGTCTGCCGCTCGAGTCCCTACGGGCTCCGCCCAGGCCGGCAGACCATCGATCGCCACGGTTGCACCCGCAATTGCCGTTGTCTTCAGAAACTCCCGCCTCGATGTTGACATGCGCATTCTCCCCTGGGTTGCTTCCTCTTTGTTCTTTTCGGAAGCTGACTCGCCCTGCTCATTGCCAGCGGGCAAATTGCCCGCGGACGCTTGAGCCGCACGCGCTTCTGTTCCAATGCAGGCGCGCATTCGCTCAAGTTCACGTGCAAGGATACAGGATGTTGCCAGCCCGGTGGCGCATTGCCGCCAGCAAGCCTGAAAACACAACTGCGCACCTGGAAACCGGTTGAAGCAGTTACCGTTCAGGGACGAAGCTGTGCGGTTGTTCGTTTGACAGGCCTGGGAGGCGACGAGCGGGTTCAGGACAGGATGTTCAGCTATGTCTCATTCGAGCAGCGGGTTCCGGCGAATTCCAACAGGTTCACAGGGCCTCTTTTTGACCTGCCGGCGGATTGTTCTCCACCGCCAACAGGCGCCTTTCCTCAGCCGAGAGCACGGCTCTGCGTTCAGGGCCACTTCTCCACAACTTGCCGCAGAGCGGTGACCCCTCGTATGATCCTTCGAGAGATAAGCAGCAAACGATAAGCGGCGAGAGAGCATCCATGAAAGAACCGGAAGACAAACCAAGTCTGCGCGTCAAGGGCAGGCTGATGTCCGCCTCGGAGGTCGAGCGCACGTTGGTGCGCCTGGCCCACGAGATCGTTGAAAAGAGCAATGGCAGCGAGGACCTGGCGCTGGTCGGGATCAAGCGCCGCGGCGTTCCGCTGGCCGAACGGCTGGGCAAGCTGATCTCCGGCATCGAGAAGCGTCCCGTCGATACGGGCATGCTCGACATCCAGTTCTACCGCGACGATCTTTCCACAGCGGGCGTGCGCCCGGTGGTCACGCCCGGTGCGATCGGCTTTGATGTCGAAGGCCGCGACGTGGTGCTGTGCGACGATGTGCTGTATACCGGCCGGACCATTCGCGCGGCATTAGATGCGCTCTTCGACCACGGCCGTCCACGCCGCGTGCAACTGGCTGTGCTCATTGACCGAGGCCATCGCGAACTGCCCATCGAGGCCACCTATGTGGGCAAACATGTTCCCACCAGCAGCCGCGAAATCATCGAAGTGAAGTTTCGCGAAGTAGACGACGACGAGCAGGTGCTGCTGGTCGAGCGGGTGGACTAGAAAGGCAGCTTCCAGCCTCTAGCTCCTAGCCCTTAGCTAGAGGCTAAAAGCTAGAGGCTAGAAGCTAGAAGCTGAGACATCATGAACTCTGCCGTAACACCCGCCCGCCGCCAGCTTCATCCGCCGCCTGTGCCTGCCTCGCCGTTTCCCTACCATCCCGGATCGCTGCTTTCGGCGTCGGACCTGACCCTTGACGGCTTGAGCCATATCCTCGCCCGTGCGACGGCTCTTGAGAGCGCGGATCCGTTGCTCCGGGATCGGATCCTGGCCAAGCGCCGCGTGGCGTTGCTCTTCTATGAGTCGTCTACGCGGACGAGAACGAGCTTTGAGTTGGCAGCCAAGGGACTCGGCGCGGATACCACGCTGGTTTCAAGCCTTTCTTCGAGTATTGAAAAGGGCGAGAGCCTGAAAGATACCGGCCTGACTCTGCGGGCCCTCGGCGCGGAGGCAATTATCCTGCGACATAACTCCTCCGGCGCAGCGTGGCTGTTGGAAGCCGAGACCCGCCTGCCGGTGCTCAATGCCGGCGACGGCATGCACGAGCATCCCACCCAGGCGCTGCTCGACCTGCGCACCATCCTGGCGCACCTGCGGCCGGGGACTGAGACACTAACTCCCGAGACATTGGCTGGCGTGACGATCACGATCGTCGGCGACATTACCCATAGCCGAGTGGCGCGGTCGAACATGCTGCTGCTGCCTCGGCTGGGGGCGCGGGTGCTGCTTTGTGGGCCTCGAGAGCTACTTCCTGACGTTGCGGCGATGGTGGGGCCCGGGATCACGATTGAGCGCGATTTCAACGAGGCGCTGCACCAGTCGCAGGCGGTGATGATGCTGCGCATTCAGGCGGAGCGGCTGGCCGGGTTGCAACTGGATCTGGAACAGTACAAGGCCAACTACCAGCTTACGGGGCCGCGGCTGGCTGCGCATGCGCCGACTGCGCTGGTCATGCATCCGGGGCCAATTATTCGTGGACTTGAGGTTACATCCGGCGTGGCCGATGGCCTGCAGTCGGTGATTCTGGAACAGGTGAAGAATGGAGTGGCCATCCGCATGGCCGTGGTGGAACGGGCGCTGACCGCATCGGAACAAGGAGGCCGGGCATGACGGCTCTTTTGATTCGCGGAGGCCACTTGATCGATCCGGCGGCCGGCGTGGACGCTCTGAAAGACATTCTGCTCAAGGATGGGCGCGTGGCCGAGATCGCCGGGCCGGGCAAGCTGAAATCGGCCAACGGCGCTGAAGTGCTGGATGCGACTGGGCTGACCGTTGCGCCGGGATTGATCGACATGCACGTCCACCTGCGCGAACCCGGCCAGGGTTATAAGGAGACCATCGCCAGCGGCACGGCGGCGGCGGCGGCTGGAGGCTTTACGGCTGTGGCCGCCATGCCCAACACCGTCCCTGTGAACGACTCGCCGGAGACGACACGCTGGATGCTTGCGCCGGAGCGAGGCGCTGTGATTCGCGTCTTCCCCATTGCCGCAGCCACACGCGGGTCAAAGGGCGAGGCCATCAACGACTATGCCGCGCTCAAGTCCGCGGGCGCCGTCGCCGTGACGGACGACGGCAACCCGATATTGAAGGACAACGTCATGCGCGAGACGCTGATTGCCGCGGCGCGCGTGGGACTGTGCGTGATCCAGCACGCTGAAGACACACGGCTTACGCAAGGCGCCAGCATGAACGCTGGAGCGATGGCGTTCAAGCTGGGGCTGCGCGGCATGGCGACTGAGGCTGAGTCCGGCCTGGTGGAGCGCGATATTCGGCTGGTCACCGAGCTGCGCGACACCCGCGTCCACCTGCACGTGGCGCACACATCCACCGCCGCGGCGCTGGCTGCGGTGCGCCAGGCCCGGCGCAGCGGCCTGCGCGTCACTTGCGAAGTGACTCCGCACCATTTTCTCCTCACGGAAGAGCACGTGGGCCTCTACAACACGAACGCGAAGATGAACCCGCCGCTGCGGTCCGCGTTTGATCGAGACGCCATGATCGAGGCCATTCTGGATGGCGTCGTGGACGCCATCGCCACCGATCACGCGCCCCACGCCGTGCATGAGAAGGAAGTCGAGTTTGAAAATGCGCCGAATGGGATTACCGGCCTGGAGACGGCGCTGGGCCTTTGCGTGCGCTGGCTGCACAAGGAGTGGAAGATGCCGCTGGGGCGCGTTTTGAGCCTGCTGAGCGCGCAGCCGGCTGCGCTGCTGAACCTGAAAGGGCGTGGCACACTCACCGTGGGCAGCTTTGCCGATGTGGTTGTCTTCGACCCCAAGGCAGAGTGGGTCTACAACGCGCGCGAGACCAAATCCAAATCGCGGAATACGCCCTTCGACGGCTGGACGATGCAGGGTAAAGTCCGCTGGACGATCTCCGAAGGGCGGATCGCGTATTCACGTCCCGCCTAGAGTTTCTTCAACCCAGGTCTGAGGGTCCAGGTCCAGACCTGGGCACCCGGCACCNNGGGGGGTAGGGGGTACACCAAAAAGAGTTCTCCGAAACCTCCTGGCCTATTTGGTATTGTGCACCGGGGGCGGGTAATTATCTGCAAATTTTCGATTGTTATATTCATGTATAATCTGTTCTGTCATGCACACCACAAATCTTCGCAAAGTCGGGGGATCAGTGATGCTGGCTGTCCCGCCAGCCATTCTGGAGCAGCTTGAACTAAAGGTTGGGTCTGCCATCGGCCTGGCCGTGGATGGGGAGCGACTGATCCTCCAGCCGCAGAAGAAGCCGCGCTACACGCTGGACGAGTTGCTGGCGGCTTCCGACTATTCGCAACCAACGTCGCAAGAAGATCGTGAATGGATCGATGCTCCGCCCGTTGGCCGTGAGCTGCTATGAAAAGGGGCGACATTTACCTGGTGTCGCTTGACCCCACCATGGGGCATGAGCAGCAGGACCAACGGCCTGTCCTGGTCATATCGCCGACCAAATTCAATGAAGCAACAAAGGTCCCGGTGGTTTTGCCGATCACGAGCCGCGGCAAATTCGCACGTCGCCTCGGCTTTGCGGTTCCTCTCTTAGGTATAAAGACAACCGGCGTTATTCGCTGCGACCAGCCGCGCGTGCTCGACATGGAGGCGCGAGGTGGCAGGAAGGTGGATTCGCTTCCGGCGGAGATTCTGGTTGAGGTGATGGCTCGGGTGGTTACGCTGTTCGAGTGACAGATTGGGTTCTGTCGAGTGGCTTAAGAATTCTGCACTTCTATCTCCGGATAGCCGACAAACCAGGAGCTACCCCATTCCCGGACACTGCGGCGTTTTTCGGGAGTGAAGCTCAAGCCTAGGGCTTGGCGCGCTGAGATTGGGCTCGGCAAGCTCTCTGGACGACGGCCGTCAAATAGCAGCAATCGGGGTTTAGGGAAGCGTTGTACAGCTACTTCTTACTCAATAAGAGCTTTGCAATCGCGGCGTCGAGCAGGTCGCCCTGTTCAGCCACCATGCACAGGAATGGCTTCCTCTCGCCGCTAGGCAAGATCGACGTGCTCCAAATCAAGGCCCTCCTGCCCCACGGCTCGTAGTTTCGCCAAGTCTCCTTACGTGCACGAACCCAATCGACCTGCTTGTAGACGGCGGCTAGGAGAGCCGCCGGTCGATAACCTAGGTCGGCAGTTGATTCCTCAGCGAGCGCGATCGCGTCAGCAGCCGAACAGAGATCCGGCCTTCGATGAAGAAGCTCGAGAATCCACATGCGCACGAAGGGAAGCGCACCTATATCGCTATCCTTGCAGAAAGCCAGTATCTGCTTGCCGCGTTTCGCCGCCTGTGCTTTGGGAAGCGTCACGGCCAGATAGCGAACCGTATCTCTTAAAACCGGAGCGAGCGCCTCGATATGCTCAAAAATAAGACTGTTCAACACGTTGGTTCTGCTCCTACGACCCCTCCGGAGCAGGTGCCGCGCTAGACCTAAATGAAGAGGGCGCCTCTCGACGCAATCTTTAAATACCGCGATGAAACTCTCCTTCTGCGCCTTATTGAGAAGCTCTTTCTCGGTTCCCTCGTCTAGGCCCTCAAACCAATACGGCCCACTCTCGTCAACTAACTCCTTGAAGAGTTGATTCATTCGGTCGACTCGCGCCTGTTGCTCGATCTCTTCTGGATCCGACAGCTCCTCTTTTACGAATCGATCAACATGCATTATGGAGCTCTTAGAGGACTCCAACGAAAGCCGATGGACCGAGAACAAGTATTTGGCCAGGTCGTGCTTAAGTGCAATTGCTTGCTTCCGTGAAGCGCAGAACATGCGAAAGTCGTCTACATATCTTGTGTACGGTACGTTTTGCCGTAGAAGAAAATTGTCCACGTCCATTAGGCAGGCCTCCGCCAGAATG
This sequence comes from Acidobacteriaceae bacterium, assembly GCA_003138365.1. Taxonomy (GTDB): domain Bacteria; phylum Acidobacteriota; class Terriglobia; order Terriglobales; family Acidobacteriaceae; genus Telmatobacter. The sequence goes on along the minus strand of PLFY01000195.1, from coordinate 4,895 downwards.
ATGGATGCAAAAGGACCGACGGGCAGGCCCTGCGACTGCTTGCCGGTGAGTTGATTGAGGAAAGATTCCACATTCTCCGAGCGGACCACGGGAACCGAAGCAAATTCCATCGCATTTTGAATCCGATGTTGTCCGAGTTGGTTATAGAAGTCAGAGATGTCGGCGCTTAAGACGTGAGAAGTCCCTTCCAATTTCGCCAACTCGCTTGAGCGCGAGTGGAAATCCTTCCAACCACTTTCAGGTGGAAAAAATGCTCCTTCTGGCGTGATGCATATGCGGTAGGAACATGCAATTCGCTGGTCGGCAGGAATTCGGGCCTTCTCGATGAGTTCAGCTGCTTCATAGACTGCGGCGGTATAAAGTAGGTGATCTAGCGGGTCGAGTTGAGTTGCCGCCCTAAATCCTCCGCCCGGCTTGATCACCATGATGCGGCTGTCAGGGTGGATCTTGTAGCCTGCCAAGTCCACCCCAAGAAGGAACGAGCTCACAGATTTCCAGTCATGGGCTATGGCCTCGTATTCAAAAGGAAGAGGGAAAATGTCAGTATCGTCGTACCTGCGCACGTGAGCGAGTGCCCAAGCCAACGAATCGGGCTGGAGATTGTCTGGCATTCAGGTGCCACAATTCTACGCCCGTGGCGAGCATGCAGTGGCTGTTAGCCTCGGCCAGGTGGCTCTTCGTGGACGGATCGGTATCGGCAAGTCNNCAAGTCGGCTTATCGTGCTTGAACTGCTCCGGGCGTACCATCGGCTATTCGGAAGTTATCCCTCGTTCTTATCCCTTGCGGCGGTAGAGGACCTGGAACTCGTAGCCGGGGTTGGCGGGGAAGAGGGTGGCTACGTGGCGGAGNNGACAGCATGTAGACGGCCAGGGAATCGGAGAAGGCCGACTCGTAATAGCTGCCGCGGGAGCGTTCGTCGATGACCTTTTGGCCGTCCGCGTTGCGAATTTCTTGCGCGCGGCGGCGGGTCTCCCAGGCGTCCTGGCTGGTTTCACCGCGGACCTGGGCCTCGGCTTGCGACCAGGCTAGAGATGAAAAGCTCTCAGGAACGCCGGCGGCCTCGACAAAGTTGTGGGCCACGTTGATGAAGAATTCGAAGGCCAGGCCGAAGCGGTCCTCGACCAGGCGGGTGGAGAGAAACACCGCTTCGGTGACGCCGAAGTTGGCGTTGCGGTGGCAGATGGCGCGGTCGCCCAGATCGACGGAGTAGCCGGGGGCGATCATGACGTCGCCGGTGTCGGCAATGGCGAGAGGCACAAAGTAATAGGCGCGGTGAATGAGCGCGGCGGACAGGCTGGCGGGGACGGCGGCAACCAGGCGCTCGATATCGGGCTCGGAGACGCGGGTCTCGCCCCAGGCGGCGTAATGGATTCCGTTGGAGGCCTCAGTGACAGGCGCCTGCGCGGCTACCTTCTCCGCGGGCCACAATTCGATTTGTGCGCTGGTGGACATCAAGTTGTTATTCTAGACGACGGAGGCCATGGAGATGAGTGAAACCGCAAAGATGCCGCGCCCCGGCGGGGGAACGGTTCTTGGATTTCCACTGGAGGGCTTCGGTCTGTTCACCAGCCTGCTGCTTTCCGTTGCGGCGGCGTTCTTCACGTTTTTTGCCTCGACGTGCATTGCGATCTTCTCGCTGCTGGCCTGGAATTTGATCGGGCAGCACACGGTCAATTACGCGGACAGCTATCGCTATGTAGGCCTTCCGGCTGGGGTGGCGGTGCTGGTGCTGGCGCTGCCGGTGTTTGCCACGTTGTGGGTTAGGGCGAAGCTGCGGAAATGATCTCCGCGCGCCACGGTTCGCAAATGCGGGAAGGATGGGGCGCTCGGGTTCGGGGGCAATGATGGAGCAAGTTAGCGCCGCTGACGCGGGGTTGGCGAGTTAGCAAGTTAGCTGGTTAGTGGGTTAGTGAATGCATTGGCTGGACGAGACGATCGACTCGAATCGGGTTTCCTTTCAGGCCGGAGAAGCTCCTTGAAAAACTGGGATGTGGTGATGGTGACGGCCTCTTCGGCCCGGCAGGCGGGTCTTTACCGCGACGAGATCGAGCGGCGGAGACTGGCTGGGATGCTGCCGGAGGGGACACAGTTTCTGGTGGTCCCCGATCCCGGCGACCGGAGGGTGGGGAGCGGCGGAGCGACGATCCACGCGCTGGGTGTTCTGGGCAAAGACCGGGAGTGGTGGAGCGAGCATCGGGCGCTGTTGATTCACTCGGGCGGCGATTCGCGCAGGCTGCCGCAATACTCGCCGGGCGGGAAGCTGTTTGGGGTGCTGCCGTCGCGCACGCAACCGCGAGGGACTACGACGGTTTTTGACCAGACGCTGGCGCTGTCAGCGGCATGGGCGGAGAGAATTCCCAACGGACTGCTGGTGGCATCGGGCGACGTGGTGTTGCGGTTTGACGCGAGCCAGGTGCAGTGGGACCGGCGGGGCGTGACGGGCGTGGCGATGCGGTTGGATGCGGAAACGGGAAGCCATCACGGCGTGTATGTGGTGGGAGCGGGAGACCAGGTTTATACGTTCTTGCAGAAGCCAACGGCGGCCGAGGTAAAAGCGGCGGGCGGAGTGCTGAAGGATGGACGGGTCGCCGTCGATATTGGATTGTTGCGGTTCGACGCCGATCTGACGGCGGCATTGGCGAAGCTGGCGGGATTCAGGCCATTGCCCGCGGTGGATATTTACGACCAGATTACGCGCGGACTGACGGGCGAGTGGAAGCCGGAGAGCGACGCGGGGCCGTTCTGGCTGGAGCTGGAAAGAATTCTGCGTGCTCCCGAACATCCGGCGGAGTTTCACTGTGCGGTGGTGGAGGGCGAGTTTATCCACGCGGGGACGACGCGCTCGTTCCGGACGCTGGCGGCGGGGTCGGGCGGGGTTCTGGACAGCGTGGTGGGCGGCGTGTGCCAGGCCGGGCATGAAGCGGTGATCCTGGAATGCGACCTGAGCGGACCGGTGAATGCCAGCCGAGGCGCAATTCTGCATGGGCTGACGCGATTGAATGGGCCGGTAGAAGTTCCTGAAGACACGGTGGTTCACCAGTTGCCGGTGGAAATGGCCGGCGAAAACGGCTGGGTGATCCGCGTGTATGGGGTGGAGGACGATCCGAAGCAGGCGCTGGAGAAGGCCACCTGGTTTAACCAGCCCATCCTGGAAACGCTGGAACGACTTGGGCTCAGCCGTGACGAGGTTTGGGGCGCGGAAGAAGCGCCGACGTTGTGGAACGCCGCGCTGTTTCCTGTAACGACGCCCGACGAGGCGTGGGCGTGTGCGCGATGGATGATGGGGTACGCGAGCGGGTACGGTGTGGAGCGTTGGCGCGCGCTGCGGCGGCTTTCATTGGCCGAGAGCGCGGGATGCGCCGATGGGAAGGCTCTGGCTGAAGCTCGCAACCGCCGTTTGCAGGGAATCTGGCAGGATACGTGCGTTGCGTTGGCGAAGTCGGGCACGGACTTGCGGCCGCTGCTGGCAAACCTGCCGGGTTTGGCGCCGGCCGCCGCGGCGGGGCGATCGCTGAGAACGCTCGCGGAGGAGCTACGCAGGGGAAGCGCGGAAGGATTGACTGAGGCAGCCAGCCTGCTGATGCAGTCGGCGCGCTTGCTGGACCGTGCGGGGTTTGAGCACGAGGCTGGGTTGTCAGAGGCCGAGGCCTTCATCTGCATTCAGGATGCGGTGCGGGCGGGGACTGCCGGGGATGCGGAGGCTGCGCCGTCTGGTTGGCGATTCGAACAGGTTCGCGTCTCAGCGCCGCCGCGCATCGATCTGGGCGGCGGATGGTCAGACACGCCGCCATTCTGCTTCGACTGGGGCGGGACAGTGCTGAATTGCGCGCTGGAGATCAACGGGGCGTATCCGATCGAGACGGAGATCCGGCGCATTGACGAGGCCGTGATCCGGTGCTGGGCCGACGGCGATGGCGCGATGGTGGAATATCGTCGAGCTGAGGAGTTGCTGGAGGCTTGCGGACCGGGATCGGTATTTTCGATTCCGCGCGCCGCGCTGCAACTGCATGGGCTTCCGGTAAAGGGCCAGTTGCTTGAAGAGACGCTGGCTGAATTGGGCGGCGGGCTGGAGATCCGATGCAAGGTGCAATTGCCGATCGGGTCGGGTCTGGGGACCAGCAGCATTCTGGCCGCGACGGTGATCCGCGCGCTGGCAGCGATGTCCGGGCGCACGCTGGGCGACCATGCTGTTTCAGAAACAGTGATGCGGCTCGAGCAGCATATGACAACAGGAGGCGGCTGGCAGGATCAGGCGGGCGGCATCTTCCCTGGAGCCAAGCTGTTGATTACCGGACCCGGTTTGCGGCAGCGCATTCGCGTGCAACCGGTGGTGTGGAGCGAGGAGCGGCAAGCGGAGTTCGGCGAGCGCATGGTGCTCTACAATACCGGCATTCAGCGGATGGCGAAGGGGCTGCTGCGGCAGGTTGTCAGCCGCTATTTGGCGCGGGAAACGGCGACCATCCAGGTGCTGCACAGCATCAAGACGCTGGCGGTGGAAATGGCCTACGCCATGGCCGAAGGGGATTGGGTGCATCTGGGAGAGTTGCTGGACCGGCATTGGCAGTTGAATCAGGTGCTCGACCCGCATACAACAAATGCACCGATCAATGCGATTCTCGACCGGGCTCGGCCGTACATCCATGGAGCCAAGCTGGCTGGGGCGGGCGGCGGCGGATTTCTGATGTTGCTGGCCCGGGATGCGGAAGCAGCTTATGCATTGCGCGCGGCACTTACGCAAGAGGCTCCGGAGGGAGGAGCATTTGTGCCGTACCGGTTGGCCGATGAGGGGCTGCGGGTTCAGACCGCCGGTGAGATGCCGTTGGGTGAGATGCCGGCTGGTGTGGGCAGGAATGCAAGCTGCGCCGCGGCGGAAGATTAGGGCGCATTCGGGTTA
>PLFY01000030.1:19785-20518 GCA_003138365.1 Acidobacteriaceae bacterium | reverse complement strand
ATCGCGATCACCGGCTTTTCGCAGGCATTAGCCTCCACTTGAATCATTCCAAAACCCTCCAGCCGCGACGGTGCAGCGTAGATATCGCAGGCGGCTATCAAGTAGGGCATGAAATTTTGCGAGACCATATTGGTTGAGTAGATGACCTTTTTGTCGATGCCCAGGTCCGCCGCCAGTTTGAGGTCGATCAGGTTCTGTTGGACAGTGCGGGGTTGAGGCCAGACCTTGCAGACAAATCTCCAGTCGGGGGCCTCGGCATCGATCAACGCCAGCGCCTGCATCACCTCCTGGGCACCTTTCGACGCCCCATCGCCGCCAGCAGTCAGGATCATCAGCTGGTCCTCGGATATTCCCAAACCCTCACGGATCGCCTTGACCTTCAAGTCATCGCGGCTGTGCGGCGCGTAGCGGTCCGTGTCACAACCCACAGGAAGCACCACGATGTTGTCTCCCCTGATGCCATCCCTGACATACACCTCTTTCACCCAGTTGGAGGTAACCATGATCAGCGGGAGAGCGTTCAGAACATCACGGTGTTCCGCAATATAACCATCGGCCACGAGCCATGGAACGGCCTTCATTCCAAACTTTTGCGGGTGCAGGACCAGGTTCGGAATATGGCCCCAGAACCCCACGCCGACCACCACGTCCGGCTGGAACCAGCGATAGTACCATTCCTTTTCCAGGGACGATTCCAAATGCACCGGGTAGACATCCACGCCCATCTCACGCA
>PLFY01000030.1:0-19684 GCA_003138365.1 Acidobacteriaceae bacterium | reverse complement strand
GCATCGTCGCGAACCCGAGGCAAGTACGCCCGCCCGCCATCTTCGTAGGCGAACATCCATAATCGCCCGGTGTCGATAACGCCCGAACGCCAAAGTTCAACCACGCTTTGGCAGCACTCCTCATGCCGGCGGTGACGTGTGTACTCGCCCATCGGGCCGTGGGTCAAAATCAGTCTGTAGCTGCCCCCAGACAATANNTGGCGGAACTTTGGCGCTCGGTCCGGATCCAGTGCTCTGCATAAGGTGACGACACGCCAAAGAAACTCCGGATGGGCCAGTATGTAGCCGCCGCACCAGAGTGTCTCGTCGTCCGGGTGAGCGACGACAACGGCGGCCCGGGGCCGAGTTTCCGACCTCACCGCTTCAAGCGGGACAGGGGTCATTGTTTTCCTCGATGGAAGCAAGAGCATGGACTCTGAGACATTTGCATGTCGGCTTGTACTGTTATTTTCGACAGATGCTACCGAACCGTTGGGCTCTTCACAATTGGGATCATCAAGCCGCAAGCCTCCCAAAGGATGGTCAAAATCGAACTTACTGAGTCTCGCATAATAGAGTGGCACGATGGATCAAAAAAAAGAGCCCCGCGTGGTGCAGGAAAGAAAGCGGCAGCATGGATTGGCGCACTCGCGCCATGCCGCTGCGCACGCTGTCCTCGGCCTCGCCAAGTCCGGCAACACAGCGGTTGGCCAATTCCTGACCTTTGATGTTGCCCCATAAGTCCTCTACCGGATTCAGGTCGGGAGAATAACCCGGCAGCGCCTCTACCTGCAGCCAACTACGCTGGCTCTCCAGATACTGCTTCATCTTCCGACTCTTGTGCACAGGCAATCCATCCCAGATCAGAATCGCCTCCTGCCCGCGCAAGTGCTTCTTCAGATCGCGCAAAAGACGATCAGCCGTTCGTCGTTGTAGCTGCGTGGCCGGGTGCGGACCACGCAGGCCGCCGATTACATGGTGCTGCTGCCTTGCCTGCCTGCAGCCACGCCGCACCCGGCACCCGGATGCGGAGGCAGCGCTATGAATAACCAGCCGGACATGCCCACTCCGGATACCCCGCAGTTGTTGCTGGAGCATCACCTGAAGGCACTGCGGTTGCCAACTATGTTGCGGGAGTACGACATGCGAGGCAACGCCAAGGTGATGTGCCATCCGATGTTCGGCATCCTCGCGCTGGGCGCCGATCAGATCCTGAGACTCATCACGTAGAGGCTCTGAGGAAAGTTAAAGCCTGGATCAAGACCGGATTCATAGTCGCGGCGTATCCGAAAATCGGAATCCTCATGTCGGCCGTATTCAAATATCGACCAAACGGAGTTGCGGCGCATCCCCAGCTAACGTAGAACGACCAAAATCCCTCCTCATGCCAGAATCAACAGCGATCCTTGAGAGTTTTGCAAGTGGCTCAGGTTATTGGATTTACAAAAGGGAGATTCGTGTGCGGTGGACCTGATTGTCTTCAAGCAGGGCGGCGGAAGTTCCGAGCTCAAACTGTTGCCGTGAATGTGCTAAAGGGCTTGTTCGCAAACATAAAGTTTAAGAGTCAGCGGGGCATAGTCAGAGCTGGCGTGATCAATTATTCCTTATCAGACCTGAAGCGCAGGTTATTTATGATCAATTTTAATTGATTACGGCTTAGGTTCATAAAGAGATCAAGTTAAATTGATCTGTGCTGGGATTAGAGGTAGAATAGATCAATGAAAGGTGACTCTCGATTCTTGAGACCTTTTGGATCAAGAAAGATGAATCATGGCTGAGTTCCTTTACGGGCACGTCTACTATCATGATCGATTCGCCGGTCTGCTCCGGCAGGAGCCGGGAGACCGCTGCTCGTTTGCCTACGACGGCGAGTTTCTGCGAAAGCCTGAGGCCATTGCGATCTCGCTGCCGCCGCAGACCGAGGCCCACGTATATCCAGGCAGACTACATCCGTTTTTCGATAATCTGCTGGCCGAGGGGCGGCAAGCAGCGGTCCAGGGTCGCTGGCTGGGTGTTCCGGTTGAAGACCGTTTCGCGCGGCTGCTGGCGTTTGGCGGAGATTGCATTGGGGCGGTCACAGTGCGCGATCCCAAGCCCCGGCTCGCGGCGGGTGAGATGCCTGAGTCCGCCGAGGATATTGCTTCGATCACAAGCCGTGCTTCTATCTCCGGAGTTCAAGCCAAGTTGCTTGCGGTTCAAACCGAATCCGGGTTCCGACCGGCACAAGCAGGCGAGCTGAGCACACATATTGCCAAGCTGCCAAGCGGCAACCTTCGGGAGATCATCCAACTGGAACAGCTATCGACTTTGGCCGCGCGCATTCTGCTGGCAGATGACGAAGTCGCCGAGATGCAGATTGCGGCGGTCAAGGGCATCGCAGAGGAGTGCCTGTTAATCCGCCGTTTCGATCGTCCGAATGAAGGAGGGGCAATCTTAAAGCGGCACTTCGAGGAATTTAACCAGATCCTGGGGCATCTCAGTGAAGACAAGTACACAGGGAAGTACGCCGATATGGCCGCTGTGCTGCGCCGGAATCCCCGCTGCTCCTTACTCGATGTCGACCGGCTCTTTCGGCGGATTCTCGTCTCAATTCTACTGGGCAACAACGACGCGCACCTGAAGAATTTCGGCTTGCTCTATTTTGGGGAGGAGCTGCGCCTGGCCCCCTTTTACGATGTGTTGGCTGCCGCACTGTATCCCGAGTACGGCCGAACCGGAATGGCATTGCAGCTGGGACCGGGGACCAATCCAACCAGTTTGGCAGGTATCGGGCAACCGCATCTGACTGCGCTGGCCAATACCTTTGGAATGAGGAACGCGGCTCTGCGTGAGGCGACGCAAGATCTGGGCAGACGGATTGAGACTGCCCAGGATGCCGTTCGAGAGGCTACGTACGGCTCGCGAACGCTCAAGAACCAACTCGCGGACTACATGAGGAAACGATGGAACGGAACCTTCAAACAGATAACCAGCTCGACTGGCCGGAAATCGTAGCATCTGCAAAGCGTCGGCGCCATGAGATGAACCTGACGCAACGCAGACTGGCTGCCGCTGCAAGCGTAAGCCTGCCCACGGTGGTCAGATTTGAGGCTGAGCAGGATATCCGTCTTTCCTCGGTGCTAGCCATTCTAAAGATACTCGGCATGGTCCCCAGACCCGTCGAGGGGGTATTGATGATCGCAGCCGCCGGCAGCAGCGCGACTGGACCCTGCCAAGTGATGTTCGCGCCATATGCCAGCCGGGGAGGTGCGCTTGAACCGCGCCGGCTGGCCGACCGAGCCGCGCTGGATGAGTTCCTCCAGGAGCTACACGTGGGCGAAGAAGAAATGCAGCGTGCCTTCACCGCGTTGGCGCGGGAGAACTCCGCTGACATAGTGAACCTGCAACTTTCACCCGCGGAACTGCGCCGGTATTGGCCGGCGCAATTTTCCGTTGCGCACGTCTGATCTGAGGTAAGAGCGATGGCTGCTTAGCGCCCTTGGCTGCCCACATCGACCGGAATACGCATGAGCCGCACGTTCTGCGCTGTGAAGTGGCGGGCAGCTTGTTGACGGAGGAGTTACGAAATGCGCAACATAGCATTGCAATGCGCAACATTAATCGAATTGCGCACAATTTTATGTTGCGCAATTCTCTTGATAATTGCGCGATTCGATGTCTTAATTGCGCAAAGACCTAATTGCGCAACCAAAAGGACAAAAACTGTGCCAAAACGCCTACGAGACGAAGAACTACGCTCGGTGCTTGATGTCGTTCGTCAAAGCCCTAACGGTGCCCGCGTGCGCGAAATTGTCGAGGCGCTAAAAAATAGGGTCCTTGACAAAATCGCTCGCAAGCTGGGCCGCAAAGGGGGGCGCAAGCGGCGCATGACCGACAGCAAGATCGAATCTGCAAGGCGATTGCTGGCCAACGGTGTGCCGCCCCGCGACGTAGCCCTGAATCTCGACGTCTCCATCCCGACGCTTTACAGGTGGGTTCCGGCTTCCGCTCAGGCTTAACGCACGTTTTTTCCGTTTCGTGAGCAGACCCCGATAATGGGGATCATGTTCCCGAGGAGGACTCCTACTACGAGGAGATAGCCACGGATCTCGTCCATGCCGAAGCGATCATCCTCATCGGCCATGCAGCGGGTAAGAGCAGCGCGGTCAATTGCCTGAGTGAGTATTTGAAGGCCCATCATCCTGAAACGGTTCAGCGAATAATCGCGACCGAGACGGCTGATCTTTCCTCCCTGACCGAAGCGGAGATCGAAGAGATCGCGAAAAAGCACATTCGTGGCGCCTCGGTTGTTCCCGCCTGAGTGAAGGCTGGTGCTTCACAATGGTGAAGCGAAATGTTCATTCTTCCAGCTGGCGCCGAGGCTTCACGGGCGAATTCAGGATGGATTTGGGTTTCTTGCCCGCGGCGAATTCCTCGATGACGTGACTTATGTAGTGCACTGTACCGTCCAGCATGAGATCTGTTAGCCCTGCAATGTGGGGAGTGACCAGCACCTGAGGCAGGTGAAGCAATGGATCCTTGTGATCAGGCGGTTCATTCTTCAAAACGTCGAGCCCAGCTGCCGATATCTGCCCGTGTGTAACCGCTTCAACAAGGTGTGCCTCGTCGATAAGCATGCCGCGCGCGATGTTGACCAGAATGGCCCCGCGCTTCATCGAAGCAAGCACAGCCGGACTGATCAGGTTCTCGTTTTCCTCACTAGCCCGAACGCAAACGACGACAAAATCGGCATGGGCGACTGCGGTCTTCAGTTGATCGGCAGGATAAGCAATAACATCGGCAGGCGCATTCTCCGGGTGCTCATCGGTTGCTATCATCTTCAGGCCAAAAGGACGCAAACGCTCTGCGATCTGTTGTCCGATGGTCCCCAGGCCAACGATGCAGACCGTCTTTCCGCTCAATGAGAGACTGAGCGTGGGCGGCCTGGCGGGGCCGCCTTGAAGGGATGTCAGGGCTTGCCCAAGATGCCTTGCGGCGCCGAGCATAAGTAACACCGCGAACTCCGCAACTGAAGTGGCATTCCCGGTGAGGTCGGCCGGGGCATACGAGACCCAAATGCCGAGTTCGCTGGCAGCATCGATGTCGACTTCCTCATACCCGTCGCTGGCCGTCTGAATGAGCAGAAGCTTTGGCTGGACGACAAGCAGCTCGCAGCCGACATTGCCCATGGCGAGAAGCAAATCGAAATCGAAGGCCGGCGCGTCCTTGCCGCCGATCCACTCAACCACTTCATGGTGCGCCAGCGTAGTGCGAAACCTCTGCAGAAGCTCAGATGTGAAGAAGTTCTGCGTATGGAGAAATGCGATCTTCAAGCTTATCCCTTCAACTCTGTTTGCCGAATGCCGGTAGAGTCCTGATGCACCTTGTTCAGGAAATGCGGAGGCGGCGAAAGACTGGGATCTTGACCAGATCCAGAATCGCACCAAAAGTGGCTGCGGCAGCAAACACGCTTGCGATGACTGCGATGGGTAGCGGAGCCATCGCGATTCCAAAGGCTGCGAGCAGCGAAATGATTAGAACGTCGGCAATGGAAGAGAGTACGAGCAAAGTGCTGGGGCGCAGACCCCAGAGATGCTGGCGTCCGCGGATGACGTAAGTCGTGGCCTGGCTCCCAAACACAATACTGACCACGGTCAGCGTTTGAAGCGCCTCGATGCCGAGATGCAACCGAAATTTGCCCACTGCCAGGATTGCCGTGGAGAACGCAAGGAAGCAGAGTCCCAGTAGGACCCCTGCGCTCGTGATTCTTCCGATTTGCCAGGAGTTAGGCATCTTTGATGGCCGCACTCGGTCAGTGGTCAGCGACATGGCAAGAAAGTCGCCGGTGATCATCACAATGACCATCAGCATCGGAGTCAGCACCGCGTGTCCCGTCATGAGCAGGCCAACCGCCAGCAAGAGCGCCTGCAATACCTTCTTCTGAACCGAGTTGAGCGTGTAGGTGAGAATGCGTTGGAAAGTGACTCTGCCTTCTTTTACAGCTGCCACAATGCCGCCCAGCCCAGCTTCGGTTAGAACAACGCCGGCGGCCGATTTGGCTACGTCGGTTGCGGTCGAAACCGCAATGCCAATCTGTGCCTGGCGCAGCGCAGGCGCGTCATTGGCGCCGTCGCCACACATCCCAACTGTATGTCCGCTCTTCTGGAACGCTTTGACGAGGTCAAATTTTCCTTCTGGAAGCACGCCTGCAAAGACCGAGAAGTCTTGCGGTTGAAGGCCGTCCGGTAATTTGCCGGCCGGGCAAACTGCTCCCTGCAATCCCACCGCGCGCGCGACGATTGCGGCTGTGGCCGGAGCATCTCCTGTCACCATGACTGTTCGCACGCCCAGACCATTCAACTCCGAGATAAGAGAGATAGAGTCGGTCCGCGGCGGATCGCTGAGGGCAATCAATCCAATGATCTGGTTGGATGTTGCCGGTCCCGCAGCTACTGCCAAAACTCGAAAGCCTTGCTTCTCGAGTTCATCGGCGATAGCGGACGCGGCGGGAGAGGGCGCAGTGAGGGCAACAACCGCAGTGAACGCGCCCTTGATGATTCGCTCGGATCTACCCTCTGGACCGGTCGCGGTGGCTTCCGAGGTTTTCTTAACCGGATCGAAGGGAACAAAAACGGTCAGCTTTGGCAAGCCAGTGGCTGTCTTCTGCGACGCGGCAAGTCGAATGGCCGCATCGACAGGGTCCTGGCCCCCTTCGGAACTCGCCAGTGCCGCCATCCCCAGAACGTGCGCTTCGTCGAATCCAGGCAGTGGGCGAACGCTTGTTACGGTTAGTTCATTGCGGGTCAGAGTTCCGGTCTTGTCTGAGCACAACACATCGATCGATGCGGCTTCGTCCACGGCGGAAAGCCGAGTTGGCAATACCCCCAGCTTGGCCAGAGCACGAGCTCCAATCGCGGCAGCCAGTGTGAACGTTGCCGGTAATGCGACTGGGATGATGGCAAGGACTGAGGTCAGCAACAACGGAATCATCTCGCTGGCGGGCATCGCATGGTGATACGCGTAGGCCCCCATGGCAACGATGATGAGGCAATTGAAGACCGCCAGGTTGCGGATAATCCTGAGAACGGCCTTTTGCTGTGTGCTCACTACGTGTGCGGACCGAACGAGTTCCGCCGTGCGGCCGAATTTGGTGCGCGTCCCCGTCGCCGTTACGATGGCAGTGGCCTCGCCTCGCCGCACCAGAGCCCCTGCAAACGTGTCTGTGCCGGCGCCTGCGTCAATGGGAAGAGATTCGCCTGTAAGCATCGACTGGTCGAGCTCAACGGATCCACCAGTCAGGTGCACATCAGCCGCCACCACGCCGCCAAGCGACAGCTTTATCAGGTCGCCGCATACCAATTCCGCCGCGGGTACTATCTTCCATTCGCCGTCTCGCTGCACCGCGGCGTTGAGCGCCAGACGGGATTTGAGAGCAGCAAGTGTGGCCTGAGCGCGACTCTCCTGGAGGTAGGCAAGGGCCGCGTTGAAAAGGAGCAGAGCTGCTATGACACCAGCTTCGTAATACTTATGCAGGACAGTCTCAAGCACAATGGACGCTTCAAGCAGCCATGGTACCGGCGCCCAGAATTTAGCCAATGCATTGCGCAGTGGATGAGCTGACGTGTCCGGCATTGCGTTGGGACCGTCTTTAGCAAGACGGGTGCGTGCTTCTTCGTTTGTGAGGCCAGTTGGGGCGCTATCCTGAGCCGGTTGCACGACCTGCCTGTTTGATGCCGGTGCGGTAAAGCTAGTAGAACTAACCATTGGCCACCTGTACCGTTGATTTCGCTACCGCCATTTTATTGAGCGGTTTGAAGGGCTCTTTGAATGCGTGTCGGGATTGGCTGAGTGGAGACGTAAGAGTGGGCATTGCACAAGCTTCACGATCTTCTCGGCGATCGAGCCAAAGACGAGCGGATGCCAACCGGAGATGCCTTGAGTGGAGATCGCGACCATGTCGCCATGTTCACGTTCTGCAACATCGATAATGGCTCCGGAAACGTCATTGCCGAATTCGAAGCTATAACTTGAGGTGACGCCTCTCGCCGTAAGGGCTGACTGCACTTGGCTAGAAGGCGCTCAGCGTGCGCCCCCATCTTCCGCCGGAGAGCGTCGTCGGGAATGGCATACGTAAGAGCGAAAGATGAAAGGCAGCGTACGACGTTGACCAGCACAAGACTGGCCTGAAAATGTTCAGCTAGATCGCAGGCTGCGTCCAAAGCCGATTGAGAAGACGGGCTAAAGTCGATAGGCACAAGAATGTTTGTCGGGATGGAAGGAAAACGATGAACATCCGGCATGGTGCTCCTTGATGACTCATTACATTGACTTAAGCTCACGTCTCCCGCCCTGTCGCAGAACGGTACCTATCTCAACAAGTTTTTAAACCATCGGTGCAGCCATGTCGTGTGTACGCACCAGCTTCTTGTTTACAAACGCCTGAATGCCCATATTGCCCAGCTCGCGTCCATAGCCCGAGTCCTTGATGCCGCCGAACGGCAGTTCAGCATCCGCCCAGTCCATATTGTTGATAAACATCATGCCGGTATTCACTTGAGAGGCGACGCGCTTTCCGCGCTCGATGTCCTTGGTAAATACCGAACCGCCCAGGCCGAAGTCGGAGTCGTTCGCCAGCGCAATCGCAGCCGCCTCGTCTTTTACGCGGAAGAACATGGCGACAGGGCCAAAGAACTCATCGCGAAAGGCGGGGTTGTGGGGCGTGACATCGGTGAGGATGGTCGTTTCCATAAAGGACCCTGCACGTTGCATGCGCTTGCCGCCGAGCACAACCTTTGCTCCTTTGGCGACTGCGAGCTCGACCTGCTTGACCAGTTGCAGCAACGCGGCTTCTGTTGAAAGCGGGCCGTGCGTGGTCTTCTCGTCCATCGGATCGCCTGGCTCCAGAGCGCCTAACGCCGTCTTGAACCTTGCAAGGAACTGATCGGCAATCTCATCGACGACGATGAAGCGCTTGGCTGCGCAACACGTCTGACCGTCGTTATACATTCGACCCCAAACCGCCCATGGAATCGTCTTCTCAAGATCGGCGTCTTCGAGCACGATGAAGGCGTCGCTTCCGCCCAGTTCCATTGAGGACACCTTGAGGTTCTTTCCTGCCCTTGCCGAGACGATTTGCCCAGCGGCCAAACTGCCGGTCAGTGCCACCCCTCTGATGCGCGGATCGTCGATGATCCGATTGGATTGCTCATGCGAGATGAGGAGATTGGTAAACAGGCCCTCGGGAGCGCCTGCGTCAATCCAGAGCTTTTCAAACTCAATGCCGCACTGCGGCACACAGCTAGCGTGTTTCACCACCAGGGTATTGCCCGCCATCAGGTGAGGGCCGGCAACGCGGGCCAACTGATAGAAGGGAAAATTCCATGGTTCGATGCAGAAGATCACGCCGATGGGGGCGGACTCCATGTGGGCTTCGCCGTGCATTGGATCTAGCTTTACAGGGGCAAGGAAGCGCTCCGCATTTTTGGCGTAATAGGCAAGAATGTTCGCGCTGAAGGTCACCTCTCCACGCGCTTCATTGATCAGTTTCCCCATCTCAAGAGTGGCGAGCGTGGCGAACCTGTCCACATTTGTCCGCATCAGCTCTCCGGCTCTGGAAACGATTAGCGCACGCTTGGAAAAGGGGGTCTGCTTCCAGGTCTCGTAACAGGCAGCAGCGGTTGCAATCTTCTTTTCGAGTTGCTCGTTGGTCAACTCTGGAAACGTCCTGACGCTATTCCCGTTATACGGATTTACGCTTTCGTATGCCATTCAGATTCCCTCTCTTCAAAACGGATAAACACCGGCCATGAAAACCAGCGAAGTCATTGCCACGATGAGAGCGTTTCAGCGAGGCCAAGGTGATTGTGGGCTGACAGAAACTGGGAAACTGAGCAGATTTGCTCTGGGTCTAAACAGCCACCCAGTTACGGAACAATCACCGCAGACCCATTCTCGGTTTCCTCTTTGACGGCCAAGAGAGCATCGTTGGCTGCATGGAGACCGAAAACTGTGACCCGAGGCTGGATCTTTAGATCCCGCGCCAGCATCAGGAAGTCCCGCGCGTCCGCTCGTGTCATGTTAGCGACGCTCCGGATTTGCCGTTCCCCCCAAAGCAGTTTGTCGTAATCGAACCCCGGCATCTGGTCAAGATGGATTGCGTTGATGGCAACCACGCCCCCTTTCCGCAGACTGGAGAGCGCATCCACCACCACCTTGCCCGCCGGTGCAAACGTGATCGCACGATCCAACTCCACGGGTGGCTTTGCGTCTTCGTTCCCAACCCACGTTGCACCAAGTCTATTCGCCCTTGCGCGATGCGCTTCTCCGCGCGTCACAACATACGTCTCACATCCCCAATGTTGCAGGATGGGAATTGCAAGCGTTGCGGAGCTTCCAAAACCAAACAGTCCAACCCTCTCGCCCGGCTGGACACCGGCGACACGCAGGCTCCGAAATCCGATGATCCCCGCGCAGAGCAGCGGGGCAACCTGCGTAGCGTCGAGTTCATCCGGTAGTGGATAGATAAAGTCCGCCCGCGCCAGCGCGTACTCCGCGTAGCCGCCATCTACCGAATATCCGGTGAAGGTTGGTTGATCACAGAGATTCTCCATCCCATGCTTGCAGTAAAAGCATGTGCCGTCCGTGCCGCCCATCCACGAAACGCCGACCCGCAGTCCAACCGGTAGCTGGTCAGTAGCCCCTTCAACGATTTCTCCGACAATCTGGTGGCCAGGTATCAATCGCCGCCGAAGCGGAGACAGGTCTCCTTCGACGATATGCAAATCTGTCCGGCATACCCCACAAGCGACCACGCGCAATAGTACGTGACCTGGCGTGGCCTGCGGTCGCGGAACCTCCTCGATGCTGAGATACCTTCCCGGCGCTACCGCTTTTCCATCGAATATGGCAGCCTGCATCCTGATTCTCCCGGCCTGTGCTCTTTTGGGGATAAATTCTGAAAAGGCTGGAATATTCCATTCTCTGTGTCCAGCCCGCTGAGTGGTGCGTATGTTGAGCACTGCTCCATCACGAACGTTGTCAATGGATTTGCCCGCTGCACGCCTGCCCGGCCGAACTAACTCGGCGAGGCATCAGGGTGGACGCTTCCGCGGCCATAGCTGTGTGCTGTGCAAAGGTCTTCTGCCACCAGATGTTAAATCCGTCGGCGGCAAGTCTTGGGTTCGGAATGTTGTGCTGAGCGTCTTGCTTGTTGCGCACAGCGAAGGGCTGAGAGCTTTCTGCGTTGAATCCTGGAATCATGTTGATTTCGTCCTATTCCGATCCGGAATTGCTAAAAGAGAATCAGGCTGGCGGAAATGTGTGCATAATGCTCCCACCTTGCCCCAGTACTTCATCCGATCACCGGCGTTGTAGTAGCCGACGACATGTTCATCAGTGTGTGCCTCTGGCCGCGATCGAGAGGCTCTTCATATCGATCCCGGCCCAGTGGAGCGCCTTAACGGCGCGTTCCGCCTGCTCGTGAGAGTCGTATACGGCGACAACTGAGTTGGTTGTCGGCATTGCTTTCTCCCGGTTTCTTCAAATCGATGAGGCGGACCGCGGATTGCCGCGAGGGCGGAGTCTGAGCGCGGTTAATGGCCTTTTCTCTGGCCGCCATAGGCGATCGTTGAAGGTCTTCGCTGAATGACGAAGCCTTTCCTGCGCGCTCAGCATGATTCTCCGATTCGGGACGCTTCACTATCTGTTCAATTG
Organism: Acidobacteriaceae bacterium; assembly: GCA_003138365.1. Classification (GTDB taxonomy): domain Bacteria; phylum Acidobacteriota; class Terriglobia; order Terriglobales; family Acidobacteriaceae; genus Telmatobacter. Next base: position 8,014 of record PLFY01000030.1, on the reverse strand, counting down.
GATACAGTCATCCCGGCATTGCCGATTGACAATCGCATTTGGCGCCCGCAGCCCTCACGTGCAGAGGCCCTTGGCGCAAGCACCTCAAGATTGAATGGGCAATGAGAAAGTGCGAATTGATCTCTGTGAAACGACCTGATAATAGCGCGGCAACATATCTTGTGGGCGGCGGCATCGCTTCTCTTGCCGCTGCAGTTTTCCTCATTCGCGACGGAGATGTGCAAGGACACACAATCACGATCCTGGAGGAGTCCTCCCGGATCGGTGGCAGTCTTGACGCGGCTGGAAACGCGACTGACGGCTATGTGATGCGCGGCGGCCGCATGATTGAGAGCAAGTATCTGTGCACCTACGACCTATTCTCATCGATCCCGACTCTGGATGGAACCAGGACGGTGACGCAGGAGATATTTGACTGGAACGAGACGATGAAGACCGCCTCCAAAGCGCGGCTGTTTCGGGATGGCCACAGGGTAGACGCTCCGAATTTTGGTTTGAGCGAGAAGGACATTCTCAACCTCGAGCGCCTGGCGATCGAACCGGAGCAGTTTCTTGGACGGACCACGATCTCCGACCAGTTTGACCCGGGGTTCTTTGAGTCAGACTTCTGGCACATGTGGTGTACTACGTTCGCTTTTCAGCCCTGGCATAGTGCGGTCGAGTTCAAACGCTATCTGGTCCGCTTCACACACATGGTTTCCGGTTTCAATACGCTTACCGGCATTATGCGTACTGTATATAACCAGTACGATTCGATGGTCCGTCCGCTTCACAAATGGCTCGAAGAGCGCGGTGTGAAGTTCATGCTCAAAACAACCGTAACTGACCTCGCATTCGCACATAGCAAAGACGGTTTTGCCGTCGAGAAGATCATCGTCGAAGAGGGTGGTTCTGTCAGGGAGATCGGCGTTACAGAGCAGGACAGAGTCATCGTCACTCTTGGGTCGATGACCGAGGGCTCGAGTCTAGGTTCAATGGACTCGGCCGCCACTCTGTTGGGGAAAGCCGATGGCGGTTCATGGACACTTTGGGAGAAGATCGCGGCCGGCCAGACGCTGTTCGGGCATCCTTCGAACTTTGCCGATCACGTTGAGCAATCGAAGTGGATGTCCTTTACGACCACACTGCATAGCCCCACGTTCTTCAAACTTGTCCGCGATTTGACGGGCAACGTCCCCGGAGAGGGTGGGCTCATTACCTTTCCGAAGTCCAGTTGGCTGGCTTCAATCGTGTTGCCCCACCAGCCACATTTCATCGGCCAGCCAGAGGGAGTGCAGGTTTTCTGGGGTTATGGACTGTTCGTCGATATACCGGGCAATTTCGTGAAGAAGCCCATGTCGGCATGCACGGGACGCGAAATCATGACGGAGATTGTCGGCCATTTGCGCCTCCAGGAGCATGGCGCCATGATTCTCGATGCCTGCGCCTGCATTCCTTGCATGATGCCCTTCATCACCAGCCAGTTTCTTCCTCGAAGCAAGGGTGATCGCCCACAGGTTATACCGGAGGGTTCGAAGAACCTGGCCTTCGTTGGGCAGTATTGCGAAATCCCGGACGATGTGGTGTTCACAGTCGAATACTCCATTCGCTCCGCGCAGATGGCTGTCTACTCTTTGCTTGGCTTGGAGCGCAAGGCGCCCCCTGTATACAAGGGACAATTCAATCCCAGCGTTTTGTTGGAGGCTTTTCGAGCCTTGCACGAAATTGGCGTCTAGATCGGACAGCTCTGCGGGAGACGAGTCTGGGAAGGGGAACTCCCGCTGCGTGCCGAAGGGCTGAGGCCATAAGTAAGGGGACTGCTCTTGCTCCTTTGGAAGTCGTTTCTTATTGCCTTCAGTGTGCTCTTGCCGCTGATTAATCCGCTCGGGTCGGCTCTCGTATTCCTTGGGCTCGCCGGCGAAGCGCCACCAGCCGTTTATCGGTCTCTGGCGCGCAAGATTGCCATCAATAACATCATCTTTCTGGCCATCATTGAACTTCTGGGCGCGGCCATTCTCAACTTCTTCGGAATTTCCTTGCCTATTGTTCAACTCTCCGGTGGCATTGTGATAGCGGCGATGGGATGGTCTGTATTGAACGAGAGAGACGCACGCGCGATCATTAAGAACAAGGAGGAGGAGAGCGAGGTACGAGACGAAACACGGGCACGGTATCTTGAGCAGGGAGCCTTCTACCCGTTCACATTTCCCGTGACCTCCGGCCCTGGCACGCTTGTCGCGCTCCTGACACTCACCGCTCACATCTCGAATCGCGATATTTCGAGAGATGTTCTGGCCCATGTTGGCGTATTTCTTGCTGTGGTCGTTCTCAGTGTGCTCGTCTATTTCTGCTACGCGTATGCTCCAAGGATCACCAAGATCATTCCTCCGTCTACTGCGCATGGCATTCTGCGGGTCGTTGCGTTCATTTTGCTCTGCATTGGGGTGCAAATTGCATGGAACGGACTCGCAGTATTGATCGCTGCGGTTCTCAGACCCTGAAGACAAACAGAATGAGCAAAAGGGACCAGATGATTCGTCCGGCGAGTAGTTCAATCACAGAGTCAATCATTGCAGGCTAATTGTCTCCGACCTGCACGCTCTGCATACCCCATGGAAATTCAGGATTGCCATCGTCTATCCGTCAGAAACATCCAAAGTAACAGAACGCTTTTCCGGAAGGACTTATCGTCATGGTATCTCTGTTAGACCCCATTCAAATTGGCGAGATTCACCTGCCGAATCGGGTTATCATGGCTCCGCTTACTCGCTTGCGTGGCACACCAGAGCACATCCCGACGCAACTCATGGTTGAATACTACACACAGCGCGCCGGTGCAGGCCTGATCATCTCCGAAGGTATCCCGGTTTTACCGCAAGGCGTTGGCTATGCGAATGTGCCAGGGATTTGGTTGCCAGACCAAATCGAAGCCTGGAAACTCGTGACGAAGGCAGTGCACCAGGCCGGGGGCCGCATTTTTGCACAACTCTGGCATGTGGGCCGCATCTCAGACCCGCGCTTTCTGGAGGGTAAACTTCCGGTTGCTCCCAGCGCGATCCGGCCTGCAGGCCATGTAAGCCTGGTGCGTCCAGTTACCGATTATGTGACGCCGCGCGCGCTTGCGGCGTCCGAAATCCCAGGCATCGTTGAGGCCTTCCGCAAAGGAGCCGAGAACGCGAAACAGGCTGGCTTTGACGGCGTGGAAATCCATGGGGCCAATGGTTACCTGCTCGATCAATTCCTGCAGGACGGATCCAATCATCGTACCGACGCGTATGGCGGAACGATCGAAAACCGCGCCCGGCTCATGCTTGAAGTGGCCGATGCGGTAGTCTCGGTTTGGGGCGCCAAGCGCGGGGGCATGCATCTGGCGCCGCGCGGCGATTCTCAGGATATGCATGATTCAAACCCGCCGGCAACATTCGGCTATGTGGCGCGTGAGCTAGGCAGGCGCGGGTTCGGCTTTCTGTTGGCGCGCGAGTACTTCGGCCCCGACCGATTGGGTCCGCAACTCAAGAAGCAATTCGGTGGCGTATACATCGCGAATGAAAAATACACGCTGGCACAAGCGAATCAGGTCATCCAGGATGGGGAGGCGGATGCAGTAGCCTTCGGCCAGCTTTTTATCGCCAACCCCGATCTGCCGGCGCGGTTTATCAGCAATGCATCGCTCAATGCTCCGGACCCAAGCACCTTCTTCACATCGGGGCCTCATGGCTATACCGACTACCCTGCACTGGGTGTGTAGCGAAGGAACAACTGCGCTCATTGTGAAGTTAGTCTGTTGGGTTTCTTGACAAACGTCGGCAGACAATAACGAGGAAACCGGATGAATGAAACCATTCGCATATTGCAGGCGCATCACAGCAGCCGCAGCTATAAGACCGACCCAATTCCCGAGGAAATTCTTGAGGCTATCATCGAATCCGCACATCGCGCTCCGACCTCCATCAATAGCCAGGAGGTATCGCTCGTGGTCGTACGCAATGCTGACAGCCGCGCACGCATAGCCGAAATTGCCGGCGGCCAGCCATGGATTGCGCAGGCACCGGTGTTCATCGCGGTCGTCGTTGACCTCTATAAAACGAGCTTGGGCGTCGAGAAAGCCGGTGCCGAGCAGGTATTCCAGCGAAGCCTTGAAGGGATACTGGCCGCGGTCAGCGATGTCGGAATTGCCATGGCGACGCTAATGACAGCCGCGCGCGCTTTCGGTCTCGGCATCGTCCCCATAGGCGGAATTCGCCGCGACCCGCAGGCGATGATCGATCTGCTTGGGTTGCCGCCGAACACTTTTCCGGTGGACGGTGTCGTGCTCGGCTACGTTGCCGAAGAGTCTCCACAAAAGCCCCGCATGCCGATCGAGAGTTTCCGTCATGACGAAAAGTATCATCCGGAGGCCCTAAGGCCAGCGATTGATGCCTACGACCGAGCTCTTGAGGAGTATTGGCAAAAAACAGGACGCACTGACGGCTTGTCATGGTCGGCAAATATGGCGCAGCACTACGGCACGTTTTCTCGATTGATCAAGTCTGTTGCCGAAAAGCAGGGCTTCACGATCGAGGTATAACTGGATGAGCGAAGAAAGCGATAATCGATCCTCTGGCGTTTTCCGTGGAGAACAATGACCTCAGCCCACCACGATGAGGTGATTCCCGGCCCTCGCCAGCGCGCCGCTGTTGTCGTCGCCCACCCGGACGACGAGACGCTTTGGTGTGGTGGATACGTAGTCGCCCATTCGGAATTTGATTGGCGGATTGTGACTCTTTGCAGAGCATCCGATCCGGACCGTGCACCAAAGTTCCGCCGGGTCCTGGAGCGATTGGGGGCGGTGGGTGAGATGGCGGATCTGGATGATGAGCCGGACCAAGCGCCGTTACCAATCGAACAGATTCAGGAAACCATAACCCGATTATTGGCTGGATACAGTTACAGCTTGGTTCTCACCCATGGCCCAAAGGGCGAATACACACGTCACCGCCGGCATGAGGAGTGCTGCCGCAGCGTAGTTGAGCTTTGGCAATCAGGCAGCATCGCAACAAACCGTCTATGGCTTTTTGCTTACGAAGATGGAGGGCACGCGTACTTGCCTCGGGTTCGCGACGATGCAGATCTGCGGGAAATGTTGGCAGACAAGGTCTGGCTTGAAAAGCGCAGGCTGATTACGGACGTTTACGGGTATGGCATCGATAGTTGGGAAGCAAGGACCACTCCTCGTGAAGAAGGATTCTGGTGCTTTGACTCAGCACAGGCAGCGGCAAAGCGTGCGGCAATCAGGGAGTAACAATCGTGAAAGTACTCGTATTGAGTGAATATCCGGCACCGGCGGCAGGCTTGGCACTGCAAGGAGAACTATTGTGCCGGGGCCTGCGTGAGATGGGCGTGGATGTTCACCCGGTCCACCTGGAATCGGATTTAGAAAAGGAGTGGTACTATCGCTGGCTTAAGCCCGATGTGGTGGTCGGTGTGGGTTTCTGGGGCCATGTTCCGAACCTGGTCCTGCACCCGCTGCAGTTTGGCATGAAGACGGTGCCCTTGCTCGTGGCCGATGGTTATATCGCGGAATACCGTGAAGTGCTGAATGCTCTGCCGCTGATTCTGGTCACCTCCAACTGGGTGAAAGAGGTCTATATTCGGGATGGCATCAAGGGAGACAACATTGTTGTGCTGCCCGTGGGTTGCGATACAGATCGCTACGCGCCTCATAGCCGCAATGACCTGAAGGTCCAATCGATCCGCCAGGATCTGGGAGTTTCGCAAAACCAATTGATGATCCTGACTGCCGGCGGCGATGGCGCTTCTAAAGGTGCTCCGCGATGGGGCCTGAATTATGAGCGAATTCTCACTTCAGCAGAGCAGAACCTAATTGGATACTTGTGATTCGGACATTGATTTAGTAGGTTTGATTTCAACTTCTTAATTTCATCAAAGCAAGATCGGGGGCTAACCTCAGGGCGCAACCGATCGGTGAATGGTCGGTCATAGTCTTGTGCCTTGTCATTCCCTACTCTCTTGACGGGATTCTCAGCACGAAAGAAGTAATCCAAAGGTTCGTATATGCGTTGGCCAATGGAAAGGCCATCGAGGTTGGAGATTGGACCTACGACCTTCGGCATACAGTGGATCGAAAGACGGTCTACACGCCTGTTGGCCAGAAGGCGGTGGAAGCCGAGGCGAGACGGGTTCGGCTAGAAAACACGAAGGCTGTAGTGGCGCAGGCCGCCAAGAATCCTGATGTAGAGGTCATAGAAAAGCCGGATCGCGCAAGCCTCAAAGACACTGCGGCATCGTACATCAAGGATGCAGAGCGCCGAAAGGCGAATGAGGCGGCGGAACAGGCCCGACTCGTTACTGCCGAGTTCATTGATTTGATGAGGAAGAGGAAAAAGCTCTATGTCGATCAGATTGATCGAGACGACATCTTCCTGTTTCATGAAGCTCTCCGGGGCAGAAAATGTGCGGAACGCACGGTGTCGAACAAACATGCAAGGCTGGCCTCGTGGCTGCGATTCGCTGGGATCGACAAAGCAATCCTGCCGCCCGTCCCCAGGTATGAGGAGAAACTTCCAACGGTGTATTCGTCCGAACAGACGCGGGCTCTGCTGGCGGCAGCGGACCCGTACATGCGCGTTTGCATCCTGCTTGGCATGAAATGCGGCCTGCGCGACCAGGAGATGATGCACCTTGAGTTCCGCGACATCAGCTGGACCGACAAGACACTCCGGGTCCAGTCCAAGGAGCAGTGGGGATTCCTCCCGAAGACTTGGGAGCAGCGCGAGATCCCTGTCCCGGACGACCTGCTGGCGGAGTTGGCCGCATGGCAGAACAGCCGGGAAGGGCACACCCTTGTGCTCGGGACAAAGTACCATAAGCCGAACACGAAGCTCCTGAGAACGCTCAAGCGTATGGCGCACAATGCCGGATTGAATTGCGGCAGATGTGACGGTTGCCGGGAGATCAAAGAGTGCCAAGAATTTACCCTTCACCGTTTCCGGCGGACCTACCTGACCACGCTCCTGCGGAACGGAATCGACCTGAGGACTGTCCAGGCTTACTCGGGGCACAAGGACTTGGCCTCCACGATGCGATACCTCAGGCCCGCGGCAGGCACCGAAGCCCAGGCAAGATTGAACGCAGTCCAGTGGTGAAGGGCTATGGCGCCACGGGTACGGACTGGGAGCGAAGCCACTCGGCAATGGTCACCGGGTCAAAGCGGACCATACATCCAATTCTGTAATATGGGAGCCGGTTGGCCGCGGCCATCTCGTAGATGGTCGTCCGGCTCATCCCCAGAAGCGATGCCAGCGCAGGCGCCGTGAGAGCGCCTTTGCAGCGTTCGATGCGGGAGGGCAGATCGTCCGGCAAATTGTGTAGTAGGCCGCGCATATTCTTGTCGCTCGAAAATCAGGCTTTCAAAGTGAACGATTTCCGAATATCAACAGCTTCGCACGCCTGAGAACCGGGTTCTTCACGGATTGCCGTTGTGCTTCCAAAGCAGGTTTTTCAGGTTGCGACGTTTCTCTACGAACCGGGATTGCCGACGGCTGCTCAACCTGCCTGCTCATTCTCCCCATGTAGGCCGACAGCGCCGATGCTGAGACCCGTATGCCTTTCTCTTCCAGCAGACCAACCAGCATCTTCAATTTGTAGCCCTTCCTGCGCAGCTCGCAGAGTTGAGGGAACAGGGACCGTATAACCTCTCCCGTCAAGAACATCTCAGGTTGAGGCGCGGGTTCATTTTGCAATTTCGTGAGGAGCGTACTGATCTTCTCGACGTAGCCTGCCGAGAAGCGTTGTGGTTTGCGGCGAGATTTCTTTTCCATATCTGGCAATATACGAGACATACATCTCTTCTGTCAATACTGTATTATTGTTGTAGGCGGAAAAGGAAAATCCTCGCCTCCCCGCCAGGGCGGGACGGGGGGTGACCTCCGATTTGAATCCCTGTTTGGGATTATGCCCCCCGTTTCACTCCACGCGACCGCTCCCTAGGCGACGGCCCGTTCCCGTCGGCCCAGAAGATGTCGAGTGAAAAAAG
>PLFY01000082.1 GCA_003138365.1 Acidobacteriaceae bacterium | reverse complement strand
CCATGCTGAATGCCAGTGAATAAAACGCTATTTGGCGAATATCCGAACAGAGGTACTTCAGCAGTATGACCTCCGACCGGTTCCACACGATCAGCGCCACAATCATGCTGGCGACACTCTGCCACGCAAATGTCATCATTCGCGTTGGCAGACCCACCGGCTGAACATGGGCCGTGTCCCATGCGAGAATGCGCTTTATTGTCGGAAAGAGCCGCACAAGAAAATCGACAACTCGCATGCTGAAAAACGCCGCGCCAACACCAGTTGCACCCCACTTGAACACCAGCGTTGCTGCAATTACCGTGAAGTAGGTCAATGTCGAAATGACCGACGCCGGCAAATTCCTCGAAAACTCTTCTGTAGCCGTGTTAGCCATCGCCGAGATAGAGTTGACCATCGCAGGCCAGATGCTGAGCACCACAAGCACCGAGGCCACTTTGTACTCTGCATTGGCGTCTCTCAACACCCAGAAGAGAATGCCGCCAGTGGCGAGCGTTGCCATGCCAATCTGTAAGAGCAATGTGCGGAAATAGATGTAACGCGCAGTTCCCCGATCACCCATGCCGAGAAACTCGGCCATATATTTCTGCGTCGTTGCGGGAATGCCGATTCCGCCCAGGCTACTGACGATCGTCGCGATCCATATGACGTAGATGATGTAGCCCATCTTCGACGGTCCCAAGGCGCGGGCAATCGCAATCGAAGTAAATAGCCCGACAACTGAGCTAATTATGTTTTCGAGACCGTGCCAGCCGGTATTTCGGGCGATGGTCTTGGTATTTGACATGTCGAAAGTGACCTTGATCCAACGGGAATCTGTGCACTGATCGTTACGTACCGGCCAATCGGTACACACTGGAAGCCGGCAACGCTTCGCGTGCTGCCGGCTGCCATCAGGTTACCATTGTGCTGCCTAACCTAATCCTTGCAGCGCTGCTTTTGCGTCCTTTGCGGTCGGCGAGTCCGGAGCGAGCGAAACAGCCTTCTTCAAGTGAACCACTGCGCTGCTCTTATCCGAAAGTTTGCTGTACACCATCCCCAGGTGATACTGCATCGCCGCGCTGTCTGGATCGGCCTTGACCGCGTCTTCAAGAAGATCGCGAGCAAATGCGTAGGTTCCCTTGTGGTAATAGGCCCAGGCCAGTGTGTCGGCCGTCTTAGGCGAGTTCGGCATGGCACGGCGAGCCGTTTGCGCCAGGGTCAAGGCTACATCAGCATTTTCGCCGTTCTCCAACATCCGATAGGCCAGATTATTCGCTGCAAGAGCCTGCTCCGGCTGGATTTGCAGAGACTTCTTATAATAGGTCTCGGCCTTGCCGATATCTCCTCGCGCCTCCTCAAGGGTGCCAAGAATAGCATAGGAGCCGGCGTCGTTGGGATGCGCCTTCGACCATTGCTCCCAGGCGCCAATCGCATTGGCCACCTGTCCGCGCTGAACCTGAATCTGCGCGAACAGCACCACCGCCTCACCATCATTGGGATTCAGCTGGATGGCCTTCTGAGCCGTGGCGGCCGCTTGATCCAGATTCTTGTTTTGGATCTGCAATTGAGCCAGAAGATCATAGAGACCGCTATTCTTCGGACTCTTGTCAATTTGCGCGTTCAAGCGAGCCAAGGCTTTGTCCGGCTGTTTCTGGTAGAGATCGTAACTGACCAAAAGGCGCACGGCTACGACGGAATTGGGATCGTACTGCAGAGCCTGCTCCAGCAGAGCGACTCCCTCAGGAAAGCGCTTCTGCGTGAACCGGATCTTGCCGAGCTCCAGATAGGCCTGAGGGCTTTGCGGGGCAACGCTCATCGCTGTCTTCAGGTCGGCTTCAGCCTTATCCGGTGAATTACGGCTCACCTCCACCAAGGAACGCCACACATAGCCGCCAGGAAAGCGCGGCGCCGCAGCGATCGTCTTGTCAGCCACGTCGGACAGCAGGTTCATGTCACCGCGCTGCGCTGCAATTCGCGCCAGTTCCTCCTCTGCGTCCAACCTGGATGGATTCAGGTCCGCCGCTTGACGAAGGCTCTTTTCGGCCAGATCGCTATCGCCCTTGGACAGCGCAGCTTTGCCCAGCCAGTACTGCAGGAAGGCGTCTTTGGGAAAATTCTTCGTTGCATCCATCAGGGCATTTACGGCGTCACTCGCCTTGCCATTATTCAGCAGCACGATTCCGTTCAACCCCGCGACTTCTGGATCCTTGGCGTTCTTCTTCATTAATTCGGTAACCACCTTCTGCGCGGTCGCATAGTCCTTGACTTCAAGAAGAACGCGAATGTATCCCTTCTGCACAGAGATATTCTTCGGATACTTCGCGGAAAGGCTTGCAAACTCCGCCTTAGCCTTGTCCATCTGTCCGGAACCTGCGTAGTAGTCTGCCAGTATGCGAACTCCTTGCGGATCGTCGGCAAGATCCTTCGACGCCTGACGGAGCACTTGCTCGGCCCTTGGCTGATCGCCCTGTTTCAGAATGATGCGGGTAAGACTTTCGCGTGCGGAAAGGCTCTTGGGATCCGTAGCCACCGCATCCCAACTGGTCTTCTCAGCCTCTTGCCAGCGGCTGCTTTTGGCATAAAAGGCCGCGAGCAGCAGTTTGGCGTTCACCGATTTCGGATCGAGCGCGACAGCTTTTTTCAGCTCATCTTCCACAGAGGAAGTTTTGGTTGGATCACCTGCTTGCAGGAGTGCGAGATCCTCGTGGAATGCCGCCCGGTTCGGATCGAGTTCCAGAGCGCGGTGAAGCTCGTTCAGAGCCTGATCCTTCTGCCCCCGCTTGGCCGCTATGGCGCCGAGCATGGCGTGAACGTCGGGATTGTTCGGTTGCGCTGCCATCACGGCGTTGGCCTGTGCCTGCGCGTCGTCGATCTTGCCGCCGGCAAGCAACAGGTTTCCGAGGTCGATCCGCGCCTTGTAGTTCGTGGGTTGCAGGGCCACAGTGCGCGCCAATTCGCCATACGCTGCGCTAAATTGGCCCAAATGCACGTACGCCTGCGCCAACTCATAATGAGCATCGGGATAGTTTTTGTCTATCTTCAGAGCGTTCTGAAATTGGATGGCGGCTTCCTTATACTTGCTCTCGGCGCTATACCGTTTTCCGCTCTCCAGATACTTCTGCTTCCGCACATTTGGATCGCCGTGACACCCGGCCAACAGAGCGACCGCGACAAAGAGCATGACTACCCAAAGAGATCCTCTCCGGTTCATCCTTCTCCACCTCCCATCGAAACTCAATTGAACTGCTTTGAACGAGCCGTCCACTGTCTTCCATCCTTACTGGCTGCCTATCGCTCGACTGCAGCCTGAAGTCCTTTTGCAGAACGACATTGCCTCTTTCCACCTCGACCCATCCGCCTAGTCGGGGATAAACCTCGGGAGAATGGGCGCAAGCTGCGCGGTAAACGCCTCGGCCCGAGCCCTTGCCGTCGATGTGTCATCTCCGGGACCGATTGGCGTAATCACCCGGACTAGCGCGCCATCGGTGCGATTTAGCCGCATTGCCTCGGTCACCAGATAGATCCTGGCCACATACTCACTTGCTATGCTGCGTCCCTGCTCTTGAAACCAATAGATGACGAATTGCCGATTCTCCCCGTTGGAGATGACGTATTCGCCAACCTGGTGCAACTTGCCGTGCGCATCGCTCAGATCGACATAACGCGATGACTCAAAAAACCATCCCGCGCCTGGCAGACAGTGTTTCGGCGAATGCATGGTGACGCCGGTCCTCTGCGTGGGGTAATAGGCGAGCAACAGCCCGATCGGAGGCGACTGTCCTCCCTGGGTGTAGATGCGCGAGAGGATGTCTCCGACGCCAAGAATATCGAGCGTCTCCTGGTCGATCGGCACATCTCTCCCGGTGTATCCCATGATCGTGGTGGGGACCTGCGCCAAGGGCTGACTAGCGGGAATCAGGTCGCGACTGCCTCGTACTTGCAGCAACAGCGCCGTTCCAGCCAACAGCAGGGCAACGACCCAGAATCGAGCGCTCTTCATGGCTGACTCCTCTTCGCCCGAAACAGGCACATGACACGATGGACGATATAAAGACATCCGAGGGACACCAAAAACATGACCCAGCCGGAAAACTCGTGAAAGAAGCCAAGGGCCTTATCCGGATCCCAATACTGGACGCACAGCCCCGTGCCGAGAATGCGCAGCGCGTTGGCCGCGATCGCAATGGGAATGCTGGCCAAGGCAAGTAATACCCGCCGCAGGTTGGATTTATCCAGAAAGTATCCATAGAAGACTGCGAGCGTGAACAGACTCATCAGGGAGCGGATGCCGCTACAGGCCTCCGCTACCTCCAGCTTCATTGCGGGGAGCTCAATGACGTTTCCCTCGCGCAGAACCGGAACTCCGAACAGAGGAAGCAAGGCGCTGGCAAGCTTCGATGCCAGAGTCTGTAACGGAAGGGTTATCTCATTGAAAACAATAAAGGGAATCGGGATGGCGAGGAGCAGGACCAGCAAAGGGAAACGAAGCTCTTTGAGCAACTGCCAGCCGCCAAAACCAAGCACCAACCCTGCCAGCAGGATCACCAGCGAAATCCTAGAAAGGAACAGTTCGGCTCCGTAGACCCCCAGGAGCAGAACCGCCAGGCCCAGGAAGACCAGCGCAATTCCGCTCCAGGTGGGTGCGATCTTTGTCTCCAGAAGAGCCGTTCGCTTTGTCCAAACCAGGTAAGCGGCGAAAATGGGCACCAGGAAGCCGTGAGAAAAATCGGGTATCTGCCACCAGTCGGTCACCAGCTTGGCCAGCACGCGGTAGTAAACCGCCGCCATCAGAACGCCGATGAGCGCCGAACCCCATGCAAAATGAGCGTTTTGCAAGGACCAGCGG
>PLFY01000118.1 GCA_003138365.1 Acidobacteriaceae bacterium | reverse complement strand
CCTGCGGGGATCTCAATCCGTTACAGTCTCCTTAGCAATCGGAATGCCGAAAGTGGAACGGCTCGATCCAAGGGGTATTGCCGATGAATTGCTCTGTATAGGGTGTCACTCGTTCCCGGCAAGTGGAAAACCGTTTCCACTTTTCAGGGAAATCAATGTCACATTTCTTTCCACTGGAAGGGAAAAACCTTTCCATCTCTTCGGCAACCGCCCCTTCAGGAAATGCGCCCAAAAGCGGATATGCCGCATGGAAATCCCATTCCGCGTCCTGTCCCCAGGGTTTGGAACCCGCATTGCTATAGCAGCAGTGTGAACCTAGGACCCTTCATGGCAAGCAGTGCAACCATCCAAAGCGTGAAGCGACAGACGAAACCGTTTGCCCCAATTGAGGCCCAGATTCAACGCGCAATCGGCCGCATTGCCGAGAGCGATTGCCCTGTCCTGATCGTGGGCGAGCATGGCGTTGGGAAGCGCTCGATTGCCGCGCAAATCCACGCGCAGTCGCATCGGTCCCGCAGCATCTATACGGAGATTCACAGCGCTGATACCGATGCGCAAGGTATTTTATCGGCTTTTTCTTCCAAGGGAACGGTCTATCTGGCGGAAATCGGGGATCTGAGCGTTGCCCTTCAGGAGCTGATCATCAACACCTATTTTCACTCCGAGGAGGCGCAATGCAGCCGCCTCCTTTGTGGTACGAGCCGCGAACTTTTGGAGGAAGTCAAAGCCTGGCGAATGAGAGAAGATTTCTACTACCTGGTCTCGGCCGTAACGCTCCGGATTTCACCTCTGCGCTGCAGGAAGTCCGAAATTCTATCCATGGCCGATGACCTTTTGACACAGTACTCGAAGCAGTTTGACCGCCCCAAGCCGGTTCTACGAGAGGAGATCATTGGATACCTGATGGAGCACACCTGGCCCGAGAACCTGTCTGAGCTTCAGACCGCGATCAAGACGTTTGTCGCCATCGGAGACCAGTCGATCTCCCTCGCCGCACTCAAGGCAGTTGCCCCAACGGTGAAGTCGAATGGGCATCGCAAGACTTTGTCGCTAAAGGAAGCCACACGAACCGCGTCGGTCCAAATCGAGAGGCAGTTGATCTCCGAGGTTCTCGTTGCGACTGGCGGCAATCGCAAGCGCGCCGCGAATGAACTGGGGATCAGCTACAAGGCCCTGCTCTATAAGCTCAAGCATATCGAAACAGAAAACCAATCTTCATACGGCAAAAACGGAGTCGCACTATGAAAACGAGAAATCTCCTTATTGTGGCATTCTTTGTGCCAACGCTCTTCTGCCATGCCCAGGACAAAGAGCCCGCCGGCAAGCCTGCCCAGGTGGCCGCGCCCGCGCCGGCCGGGCTGGCCTCGGCTGCGGGAGCCGCCAGCGACAGCTATGTCATTGGCGCATCCGACGTACTTACCATCACTGTATGGAAGGAACCGACCCTCTCGGGGAGCCTCCTCGTCCGGCCTGACGGCATGATCTCGGTGCCGCTTCTCGGCGATGTTCAGGCCTCCGGCCTGACCCCTCTGCAATTGGCGTATCAGATCGCGGTTAAGCTCAAAAAGTTCATCCAGGATCCAAACGTATCCGTCGTACTGACTCAGATCAACAGCAAGAAGGTCTACCTGCTCGGCGAGGTTGGAAAGAAGGGACCGATGGAGATGACGCCCGGCATGACATTGTTGGAGGCCATCGCCAGTGCCGGGGGACTCACAGACTACGCCAACACAAAGAAGATCTACATCTTGCGCGACGACGCCGGGAAGCACGAAAAGATTCCTGTGCATTACAAAGAAGCGTTGAAGGGCGACAGCGAACTCAATCTCGTTCTCAAGTCCGGCGACACGATTGTTGTCCCGTAAGGCGGCTCAAGTGAAGACGACACTCAAACTCGTGGCAATCCTCCTTACCGGATGCGCCGGGGCATACGCTCAGGTTGTGCCCGAAGCGACGGGCCCGGCCAGGCTGCCGGTCAGCGGCAATCTGCACTACGCCTTGCATTACTCGCAGACTGCTGAATTCGGCGGCCTGGGTGACTGGCAGACGGGAACTATTTCCGGATCGGTGGACTATTCGAATGGGACAGATAGACACCCGTTTAGCCTGAGCTATGGCGGCGGCTATACCAAGACCTTCACGGGACCAGATTACGAAACCGGAGTCTTTCAGCATCTGTTGATCTCGCAAGGCCTGGTTGGCCACAAATGGAACGCGATGGTCTCCGACAACATCAGCTTCACGCCGGAATCCCCGACGACGGGCTTCTCGGGAATCCCCGGCACAGGGGAACCGATCGGCGGGCCTGGCTCGAATCCTCCATCCAGCCAGTCGGTATTGACTCTGAATACCCGCACCATTGAAAACACGGCGGCGGCACAGATCGGCTATCACATCGACTACGCCACCACTCTTAACCTTGGCGGCAATTCGAATCTGCTTCACTACCCTGACGGGAACGGCGTGGATACGAACGGGCTGGCGGCGAATGCCGGGCTCACGCGGCGCCTCGACGCGCGGAATTCGCTGGTCGGTCAGTTCATGTTTTCCCGCTACGACTACGGTAATCAAGCTCTCGATACTAGCCAGAGTTCCGCGAGTGCTCCCTATCCCGATTCCGATCTCAAGGCCGCCATGTTCGGCTTCCAGCGCGTGTGGAGTCCCAAGCTTCAGACAACCGTGTCCGTGGGACCGCAGTGGATCAGCAGTTCAAATGCCGCGATCGAACCATCCACTACTACGGTCGCCGTGAACGCGGCGGTCCATTACGCGTTCAGGTTTGAATCTGCGAGCCTTGGCTACACCCGGGGAGGGAGTAGTGGTGGAGGAGTTCTTCCCGGCGCAACGGTGGATTCTGTCTACGCGGGCTTTTCGCGGTTATTCGGAAGGGACCTAACCATCGGGCTGACGGCCTCCTACATGCGCAGCGACGCGCTGGAGCTAGGCGGCGCGGCGATCGACGCGGTGTATGGCGGAGCTCAGGCGACGAGGCAATTGGGCCGGTATTTCAGCGTATTCGCGAATTACACGGCGGAAAACCAGTCGTCGAATCAAGCGGCACTATCAAGTCAAGCAGCTCAATCGAATGTTCTCAACGGGTTTTATCAGGTGATTGGTTTCGGCATTGCGTATTCGCCACGCGAAACACATCTAAGGCAATAAATCATGAAGGAGTCGTATGCTCGGGCATCGTGAAATGACAATGCAGGACTACGCGGGGATATTGAAGCGGCGATTCTGGCTGATTCTGACTTGCGCGATCCTTCTCCTTGCGGTTGGTGTCGGCATAAGCTATGTCGTGCCTCCGCAATACGTGTCGCAGACGCTGGTACTGATAGAGCAGCAGAAGGTTCCGGAAGATTATGTGAAGCCCGTCGTCGCTGAAGATCTCGAGGC
>PLFY01000102.1:11491-18080 GCA_003138365.1 Acidobacteriaceae bacterium | reverse complement strand
CATCGGTACGTATTTTTCCGCTGAGAAGCACTTTGTGCGGCCATCATCGGAAAGACGATCTCTGTCCAGAAACGTAGAGGTACCATGGCCTTCAGTGGAAGTGTGTGGAGTCAGTTAAAGAACAAAACAGCAGACGATATTATATTATCGCTGCACTGAAAAAGAGTGGATGGAAGGTCGAACCGAATTGCTCCGGTGCAATTCAGGTATATAGAGACGAACAGGGGAACCGGGTCGGCATCCACTACCACCCTAAGAAGACATACGGCGCTAAACTTCTCCAAGGGCTCTTGGACGATATTGGATGGACCGAATCGGATTTAAAGAAACTAAAACTCATTAAATAAAACACCTTTCACAGGGCTCGACTATTCAGAACCTTGTTTGGCTAGCCACGCAAGAAAGCACTCTTGAACTTCTCTCGGGGCTCGTCGGGTTTCCTGCATCCCAGCCTGCGCGCGCCTAACGATGGTTTCAGATGCGTCGGCTTTTGGAATTGCGTCCCCTGATTCAATTAGATTATTTAGCTGATCACGTGACAGCATCTTTGAGTAGTTGTATGCGACCACAGAGGGATCTACGATGAACCGATGAATCCCAGCCTCTAGGCGGGTGGTGGTGTCTGATTTCGCTCGCTCAGTGGTAATACTAACCAAAACGATACAACCGCTTTCGTCGGGATCGGATATCACCACGTGAAGGTGTGGCTTTGAGGTAGGATCCTCATCGTCATATAGGAGATACGCACTTCCGCATTTCATAAATATAATTCCTCATCGAAGGGATTCTACGCGTTCCGCTGACTCAATACGCTGCTCTATATTACGTTCTTGTTCTATTTCAGAAATGATGGCTTGAATATTTTCTTCCGGCTCGTTTAACGCATGAAGGATATCGTTGATCGAGATAGGAATGCTGCTGCCGCCCGGATTCTTCCATTCAGGCAGGGTGTGCATAATATCTACGATTCTCCAACGGTTTAGATGGCCATATGTCTCGAACACATTTCGCAGTGTCTCTTCTTCTGCCAGCGAAAGTCTCCTCTTCCTTTGAAGAGGCGTGCTCAGTTCAACTTCGTAGTCGCGAAAAGGAGCTGAGATATATTCCGACCAGAACCGTCCTCCATCTTTAATCAAGTTGTATGTTTGGCTGAGAACAGGACCGTTATCCATCGAAACATAATTGTCGTTGCTTATGGGAATGCCCCATTCAGAAAAAGCATGACGATCTGCGATATAAAGCAGCTTTAGGAGCTTGATATAGTGCATACAGCCGCCGCGCAATTCCAAAAGGAATGCCGCAGCCTCGGTAACCTTTTGTTCGTCAAATCTCATAAAGACTCAAAGGTGAACATTTAGCGAAACACCCTTAGCGGTAGTGTACCACTTTTTTAGATACAGTTTTGCACAGTTTTTGTTGCATGTGTGGAAAACGTGGTAACAATTAAATCAACTTTCGTGGTATAGAAGAAAGTTACATTGCCATTTTGAGACCCTCTAAAATGGACCTTCCGTCCAACAATTTCACCATTTCCTCAATCGTCCAAACGTGATTGGAGATTCCAGCCTCCATCGCAGGGGTCACCCTGATGGTCTGATGAACACGGCAGAAGTTATAGTAAAGAAAATAGATAGCAAGCATGTGCTCATGGTTCTCCAGCTTCTTTGAGAAAGCGTTCGTGAGGCGCGTAAACCGGCGCATCGACATCCGCATGGTGAGGTTCTGCCGCTCCACATACGATGTACTGATGTGTTGAGGGTCCGGGTTCCCCATGACCACGCACGATTCCGTCCCGATGCACACGCCGGGGCTGTAGCGCGTTTCCGGGGCCGCAGGTGAGCCGTACAGCTTTATCAGCAGCGCATAGTCCACATCCATGCCAAACGCACCCTCGACGGCCTCAATGTAGGCTTTATGGCCGTCTGTGGTGATCTGCACGCGAGTGGTCAAACGCGATGCTACATCCTCCATAAATGATCTTGCCCAGCTTGCATCTCTGCCGCCGCACAGGTACGAAACGATCAGCTTGGAATCCGCGTCCAATGCCGTCCAAGTCCACAAGCTACCAGCCCCAGCTTTCTTCTGCTCTTCTGTGACGTTCTTTTCCTTGCCGTAGCAGAATGACCAAATCTCGTCGCACTGAATGCGTTTCGCTGCCGCGTTGCGAACGTGCTCATCGTGATATTCGGCGCAGACCTTGCCCATGTCGGCGAGCAGTGAAAGGACCGTCCCCTTGGCGATGCCGGTCATGCGGCAGGTTGAACGGACGCTGTTTCCCTCGACTAAGGCCGATACGACTTGGACGCGCTGTGCTGTGCTTAAGCGACTCATGATGTTTCTAGTATGCTTGAGCGGTCATGCTTTGTCAATATCAATCAAATCAAGAAAATCAATTAGGATCTACTTTTCCACAGATGTACGTTAGTTTTCATTGATTTCGTCAATCTATCCTGTTGTATACTTGAAAATGAAATGGCCGAAGGCGCTTCGGACGCCAACGGCCATTAGAGAGGAGAACCCCGATGCCCATAACATCCCGCCCCTAGAAAGGGCGAGCGGCTATGGAAACACCGCAGGAACCATCCTGCCAAGCGGGGTTGATCTGAGATGGTCCGCCCCGCGCGGCACTTATCCATTTTACCAGTGTTTCCGCTGGTTTCCTAGCGGAATTTGGGGGGACCCATGAGTACACCAACCATCGATTATGAAGCAGTGATTGCCGATCTGGAAGCGAAAAGGGCGCATCTGGATTCGATGATTGCCGGTCTACGAGCAATTGCAGGAATGGGAAACTTAGGCGCTCCGCCGAGCGGTGGACCTGGGGGAGTGAAGCCGACCTTTGACGGAAAAATTGAGCCGGACGCATTTTTTGGGAAGAGCATTCCTGATGCGGCTGTCGTTCATCTCAGTAATATGCGTAAGAAACTCTCTACCCAGCAATTGATGGCCGCGCTCGAATCTGGGGGTTTGCCCCATAGCAAATACAATACCGTCTACGCGATCCTACGGCGCAGGGAGAGTCAGGTTGGCGATATTGTCAATATGCAGGGCGAGTGGGGTCTTGCGTCGTGGTATCCAAACCACGTTAAGAAAGCCAAGAAAGACGTGGTTTCTCTGAGCCCTAAGACGTTTGAAGCAGATGCATCAGACGAAGAGGACCCGGATGTAGATGCCGTTTACGAAGCTGCGAGAGAAGCACGATCCCTCGCCTAATCTTCTTTTTCCCATCGCTTGCGAGCGGCTTTACTGGCGATCTCACGACGCTCAGTATCTGTCAGTTTTGCCGCTCTTGCTTTGCCGCCCTTTAGGCCGCCGAGCCGTCCGAGCGCCACAGCCGCAGCGTTTTTCTCAATCGGCTTCAATGGCTCTCCGGTCGAAATCTCAACGACCCGGAGGGCATTTTGTGCGAAATCTGATTTGCTTGACCGCTTAGGCATATATTTATGATGCACGGATGCGGCCAGCTTTACAAGGGCCTGTGGAAATCACTTGGCCCACTACCGGCGTTTGCCCCGCCTTGGCCCGAAAGCTGGTTCCGGGGTATACTAGAGATTCGGCAAGCCGACGGGGTGGTGTGTCTTATGCAGCCCCAGCGTGGTCCCGTTCTGAGCGGAGTTTCAATGACGCTCGAATAAGGCTGATTCCGGTGGTGACAAGAGAAATTTGAACGAGAAGAATCTGGAGTGAAGTCATGGCACAGGTATGCGATATTTGCGGAAAAGGCCCGCAGTTCGGCAATAACATCTCTCACGCGCACAACGTGTCGCGGCGCCGCTGGAGCGTGAATCTGCAGGCGGTGAAGGCGCTGGTCAATGGCGCATCCAAGCGGCTGAGGGTATGCACCAGTTGCATCAAGAGCGGCAAGATCGCCAAGGCATAAGGCTGGAGGGCCAAAAGCCCGCTGGGTTTGGCCCCTGCTGATTCTAGGGCGTTGCCACTTTGAGGGCGCAAGTCAAGATCACGCAAACCCCGTCCTCATCCGGACGGGGTTTTGTTGCGCGTGAAAAGCGTCTCTAATCGCCATTCGCAACTGGAGTGCGAGCTCGGCTAGAGCATTTTCAACTCAAGTGTTAACACGTCGGCTGTGCCCCATCCATTGTGCGTCCTTTGCACAATGGGTGGGCGGGCTATGATGTCCATCTCGACGGTAAAGAGTTAACCCGAATGCGCCCTAGGGTTTCTGCCGGGTAAACGTGAGGCTGGCGGAGTTGATGCAATAACGGAGACCGGTGGGCGCGGGGCCATCCGGGAAGACGTGGCCGAGGTGTCCGCCGCAGCGCGCGCAGGTGACTTCGACGCGGCGCATTCCATAGGTCCGGTCCTCATGCTCGTCGACGGCCTTGGAGTCAGCGGGCAGCATGAAGCTGGGCCAGCCGCAGCCGGAGTCGAACTTGGCTCCGCTCAGAAACAGAAGCGCTCCGCAACCCGCGCAGTGATAGTTGCCGGTCTCGTGGTTCTGGGTGAGGGCGCCGGTGAAGGGTCGCTCCGTGCCTTTCTGGCGCAGCACCTGGTACTGCTCCTGGGTCAGCACGGTGCGCCACTCGGTGTCACTCCGCACGATCTTTTCAGGCAACTCGCTCATGGACACTTCCTCAATGAGAACTGTGTTCTCCCAGGTTTCAAAATCGAGACTTTGGGGCATCAGCCTGGGGCGCCCAGCCGGTAAAGATGATGCAAGATCCGCTTCAGACTTCCGCCACCAGGTCGATCTCCACCAACACATCTTTGGGCAGGCGAGATACCTCAACGGTGGTGCGAGCGGGCGGAGCCTCCCCGTCAGCCGCCAGGTATGCGCCATAGACGGAGTTCATGGCCGCAAAGTCGTTGAAGTCCTTGAGGAAGACTGTGGCCTTGACCACGCGGCCTAGATTGCTTCCGCCTGCTTCCACAATGGCCTTCAGGTTTTCAAAGACGCGGGTGGTCTGCTCGGTGATGCCGCTGGCAACCACCTGCTGAGTTGCCGGATCAAGCGCGATCTGTCCAGCGGTGAAGATCAGGTTGCCCGCGCGCACTCCCTGGGAATAAGGTCCGATGGCCGCTGGCGCTTTGCCGGTTGCGATGACTTCTTTGCTCATGGGTCGATTGTAACGGGCGCCCGCAACAGATGGCGCCCGCAACAGATTAAAGAACGAGCTGGATCAAGAGGGGATCAACGCCAAACGGCCAGCAAGCCGCCGGAGATGATGAGGCCTACCAGCCAAAAGCCGGTGTTGATGGCGAAGAGGTTGAAGGGCCGGCCCTCGTAGATGTGCTGCGCCGAAAGCGGCGCGACGATAAAGCCTGCCCACATGATGAAGCCGATCAGAGCTCCATGCAAAAAATTCGATGCGTCAGCCCAGAGCACGACGTGGGCCAACACAAAGCTGAGAATAAGGCTGCCCATGAACGACACGACCATGCCGGCAACCATGCTGTTTTTCCTTGGCTCAGCGCGCGCGTAGACCATGGCCTTCCACGGCTTGGCGAAGAGCAGAGGCGAGTACCAGATCGCGCCCAGTACCCACTGAATGACGGCGGCGACCAGAATGGCCCAGGGGTTGAAGAGAAGATGATGCATTGACAGGTCTCCCGAATAGACTGAAATCCGCCTCCGAGGGGGGCCGGAAACACAGAGAAATGGGGGCAGAATCGCTGCCCGGCCCGGCTGGAGTCGCGCCCTCACTTTGCGGGAGGCGATAGCGGAGTGTCAAGTTAAATGCGCGGCGCGGACCCTGAGTGGAACCAGGGATACTAAATTCCTTTGCATCCCTTGCAAGGTTTTGCTTCAGCGGCGCTTCAGGGCTTCCAGCTCATCGAGGGTGCGAGGCCAGTCGGAGCCGAGGAGCCGGGAGAGGCTGCGGTCGGCCAGGACCTTTCCGCCGGTCTGGCAGCGGGCGCAGTAGTTGGTTTCGTTGTCTGCGTAGCGAATGCGCTGGACCTTCTGGCCGCAGCGCGGGCAGGGCTGGCCAAAGCGGCCGTGGACGGCCATCTCCGGACGAAATGCCGTGACCTTCTCAGGGAAGCTCCGCTCCGCTTCGCCCCTCATGCGGTCCGTCCACGTTGTCAGCGTGGAGCGCGCGGCGGCAAACAGCCGATCCCATTCGTCGGGCTTGAGCTTGTGGGTGAGGGTGATGGGTGAGAGCTCGGCCGCGTGCAGAATCTCATCGGAATAAGCATTGCCGACGCCGCTGATCAGCCGTGGATCGGTGAGTGCGCGCTTGAGGGTGCGGTTTTCTTGGGTGAGGGCGGCGCGAAAGCCGTCGAGGTCTGTCGAGAAGATCTCGACGCCGCCGGGGTCGATGGAGCGCAGGGCCGCCTCGCCGCTCAGCAGATACAGAGAAGCCCGGCGTTTGCTGCCGGCCTCGGTCAGGACGAGCGAGCCTGTGGGGAAGTCGAAGGCTGCGAGTGCCTGGCGGCCGGCGAGTTTGGCTTGGTGCGGACGCCAGTGCAAGCGGCCGGCAATCATCAGGTGCAGAACGAGCCAGAGGTCGCCGTCTGGATTTCCTTCGAGGCCGATGGCGATGCGTTTGCCGATGCGGCGGATTCCTCGCACGGTGCGGCCTTCGACTGTGGCGAGTGGCGGGTCGACGGTGCGCAGCAGAAAAACGCT
>PLFY01000102.1:0-11475 GCA_003138365.1 Acidobacteriaceae bacterium | reverse complement strand
GGGAAGGCGATTTGGCACAAATCGACGTCCTCATACAGGTGACTCACTCCAGTCGATCCTTGCCGAAAACCATGGGAACCGGCGTGGTGCGCGATCCGTATCCTTCTGCCATGAGAGTTCAAATGTTGCCTTTTTGCGGAGCTTGTGTGTCCCTCTTTGTCTTCCTGTCAGTCGCAGCGCAAGTACAGGGTCCACCGTCGCAACAGTCCGCGGCACGAGAGAGCACGGCGGCGACCGATTCCAACGATGCAGAGTATCGAAAGTTCGACCAGACACTTTCGTTCCTGCGGGAGCGCAACGCGAAGCAATATGCGATTGACTCCACAAAGGGCGTTGACGAGGCAATGTACGTTCACCTCGGAGGCATCGATCAATGGGTCACCATTCGGGGGGAAGATCGACAAAATCCTGTGCTGCTATTTGTTCACGGCGGCCCAGGCGACGTAACCAATCCGTGGTCATTCGCTTACTTCGCACCATGGGAAAAGCGCTTCACAGTGGTGCAATGGGACCAACGGGGCGCGGGTAGAACGCTTCGGAAAACCGGCTCCTCGGTTGCTTCCACTATGACCCTTGATCGCATGGCGCAAGATGGGATCGAACTGTCCGGATTTCTGCGGAAGCATCTCGGCAAGGACAGGATCGTTCTCGTCGCTCACTCCTTTGGCTCAATCCTTGGCCTTCGAATGGTGCAGGCCAGACCAGACCTTTTCTACGCCTACGTGGGCACCGGCCAGGTCTCCGATGAAACAAAGAACTACTCAGTGGCTTATGCCGCGCTGCTGGAGAAAGCGCAGGCCACAGGAAATCAGCAGGCTGTTGCCGAACTGCGCCGCATTGGCGAACCGCCTTACGCGAACGGCGAGGGCTACGGCGTGCAGCGCAAATGGGCGAACAGTTTCGAAGGCGCGGATCGATTTCTCGCAGGGACCCTTGGACTTGCCTTGGTCGCTCCCGGCAATTCCGTGCGAGATCTGAACGATTCTATCGACGGGCAGATTCTGAGCGGCGACCGTCTCGTTCCACAGGTAACGTCCTCTACGCCGAAGGATCTTGGGCTTGAGTTTGCAGTGCCCATATTTTTCTTCCAGGGGACCGATGACTTTACGACTCCTACTGCGCTCGCAAGGCAATATCTCAATGCAATCAATGCTCCGCTCAAAGAGTTTGTGCCGATCGATGGCGGCCACTTTGCAGTGTTTATGAACTCGGGTCAGTTTCTCAGAGAACTTGTCGCGCATGTTCTGCCACTTGCAGGAGGCCATTGAATCAGAGGCCGGTGTCATTTGGCGGTAACAGCCCAAGGCGCTCATTGAAAAACAGCGGTGCTCTTGCGCGCATTAAGGGAGGATCGCATTGTCGATGAGGCGGGTTGGTCCGACATAGGCGGCGACAGCGAAGAGCGTGCCGGGAACGGCGATTTCTACGGGTTCGAGCGTGGCCCAGTCGACAACTTCTATGTAATCGGTGCGGATTTCCGAGACGGCGGCGAAGGTCTGGCGGACGCCGGCTATCAGGGCGCTGGCGTGGCGCTCGCCGGAGGCTGCTAATGCTTCGGCCTGGCGGACGGCGCGGCTCAAAACCAGAGCTTGAGCCCGTTCGGCTCCGCTGAGGTAGACGTTTCGCGAGCTGAGAGCCAGGCCGTCGGGCTCGCGGACGATGGGACACACCACAATTTCGGTGGCGAGGCGCAGGTCGGCAACCATGCGGCGGACGACGGCTACCTGGGCCGCGTCTTTCTGGCCGAAGAAGGCGCGGTCGGGCTCCGCGGCGATGAGCAGCTTGGCGACTACGGTGGCTACGCCGCGAAAGTGGCCGGGGCGGGATGCGCCGTCAAGGCGGTCGCTCAAGCCTTCGACTTCAACGAAAGTGGCTGCACCGGCTGGGTAGAGCTCTTCGACCGTTGGAGCGAAGACGACGTCTGCGCCTTCGGCCTGGGCCAGAGCGCAGTCGGCGTCAAAGCTGCGTGGATAGCGGGCAAAGTCTTCGTTGGGTCCGAACTGGGTTGGGTTGACGAAGATGCTGACGGCGACGCTGCCGCTCGAATCCCGGGCAGCTCGGATCCGCGCCGCTCGAATCAAAGACGCGTGGCCTGCGTGCAAAGCGCCCATGGTCGGAACCAGGCCGACAGTATTGCCGCGGCTCCGTTCCTGACGGGACCAATGGCGAAGCTCGGCAACAGTGCGAAGGATTTCCATCGAAATACCTATATAGCCTGCTTCCCTCAGGGGCTCAAGCCCACTTTCAATTGGCGGCTTTTGCGGCACGACTGAAGTCGTGCCCTGACACGGTTCGCTTCGCCTCAATCTCGTCGAGGGCTTTCCGCGCGGCTTCAGGCAGATGATAGCTTTCCTCATCCGACGGGAAGGCGCGGTGCTCAACGTCTTCGCGATAGTGCTCGATGGCAGACCGAATCAGCGTTCCGGCGTCGCCGTAGCGGCGGACAAATTTGGCGGGCGGCGCGAAGGTCAGGTTGAGCAGATCGTGGAAGACAAGAATCTGCCCGTCGCAGTCAGGCCCGGCGCCGATGCCGATGGTAGGAATGGGCAGCTCGGCGGTGATGTCGGCGGCCACTTCGCGAGGAACGCCTTCAAGCACGAGTGCTCCGGCTCCAGAATCGGCGAGAGCGTGGGCGTCGGCTTTGAGTTGGAGAACAGTTTCGCTGGTGCGGGCCTGGACGCGATAGCCGCCCATGCGATGCAAGCTTTGCGGAGTGAGGCCAAGGTGGCCGATCACGGGAATTTCGGCTTCGGTGAGGGCGCGGACCAGATCGATGCGTGGACCTTCGATTTTGACGGCCTCGGCGCCCGCCTCTTTGACGAAGCGTATGGCGTTGGCCAATCCCTCCCCAACTGTCCCGTGATAGCTGCCGAAGGGCATGTCCGCGACGACCAGAGCCCGGCGGACGGCGCGCCGCACAGCGCGGGTATGGTGGAGCATCTCGTCCACGGTGACGGAGAGGGTGTTTTCGTGGCCCAGAACCACCATGGCCAGCGAGTCGCCGACCAGGAGCAGGTCGATTCCGGCTTCGTCCGCCAGCCGCGAGGTTGGATAGTCGTAGGCGGTGAGAGCGGAGATGGGCTTGCCCTGGCGCTTCATCTCGGTGAGCGCAGGCACGGTGACTTTTGTGCTGGAATGGGCTGTGCTGGACGTGCTGGGCGGGGTGGAACTACCGCCGCCGGGGAAGCCCCCGGGAAAACTGGCAAGGCTCATGTTGTCTCCAGTGCCGCTCCGCGGACTCAGGATGCGACCCGAACAAGATGAGTATACCGTCTATGGGGGCGCGAGTGCGATGGAGGCCCGGAAGAGGCCCATTTAGGATGCGCTTCCATGGGAGGGGCTGAGGCTGGCTTGCCGACCCGCTGTCTGACACTGCACACTGGAAGGCACAATGCTCTCACCAATCGCTATAGAGATATCCGCCGGGCTGGGCGCGGCGGTCGGACTGGCGGCGGGCGGCTGTGCCTATGCAGCACTGTGGCCGGGATCGGGCATCTTCGGCAAGGCGTTGATTGCGCCGCGCAGTCCCGGCGAACTCGCGCTTACTTTCGACGATGGTCCCAACCCGGCGTGGACGCCGCGGCTCCTCGACATTCTTTCCAGCAACGATGTGCGGGCGACTTTCTTCCTTATGGGCAGCCACGCCCAGGCAGAGCCCGAGCTGACGCGACGGATTGTGACGGCCGGACACCTCATCGGGAATCACTCCTGGAGCCACCTCAACCTGGCGCTGACTGCGGCCAAGCGCGTGGAAGAGGAGCTGGCCCGGACCAGTGAAGCGTTGGAGCAGATTACAGGTGTCGCGGTGAAATATTTCCGCCCGCCTTTTGGGGCGCGCCGGCCCGTCGTGTTTCGCCTGGCAAGGTCGCTGGGGATGGTTCCGGTGCTTTGGAACGCGATGACTTCGGACTGGAGCGAGCCTTCGGCCGATGTGATCGCCATGCGATTGATCCATGCCATTGACCGTGCGCAGAGGCGAGGCAGGGCAGCGAACATCGTGCTCCACGACGGAAATCATCTGGATCGGGGTGCGGATCGCGGGCCGTCGGTGATCGCTGCTGGGCTTTTGGCCGCGCATTACAAGGCTACGCATCGCTTTGTAACGCTGGATGCGTGGGGATAGGGCTGCACACAGGTTCTATCCGGCGATAACGGCCTGGAAAGCCGCACGGGCGGCGGCGATGGTGGCTGCTACTTCTTCTTCACCGTGGGCAGTGCCCAGAAACGCCGCTTCAAATTGCGACGGCGGAAGCCAGACGCCAGCATCCAACATGGCGCGGTGGAAACGGCCGAAGGCGGCAGTGTCGCTCAGAGCAGCCTGCGCGTAATCGGTGACTGGCCCCGGAGTGAAGAACCAGGTCCACATGGCGCCCACGCGGTTGACGGTGAGGGGAACGCCGGCGCGGGCGGCTTCTGCCGCGACGCCTTCGGCTACGGCCTTGGCTGTGGCTTCAAGCTGGGGATAGACCTGGGCGGCGTGATCCTGGAGGTAGCTGAGCGTGGCGATGCCGGCGGCCATGGCGAGGGGATTGCCGCTGAGGGTTCCGGCCTGGTAGACGGGGCCGATCGGGGCAAGCAGGTCCATGAGGCCGCGCTTGCCGCCAAAGACGCCCACGGGAAGGCCTCCGCCAACAATCTTGCCCAGCGTGACCAGATCGGCGTCCACTCCATAAAGCTCGAGCGCACCGCCAAGGGCCACGCGGAAGCCGGTCATCACCTCGTCGGCAATCAGCAAAGCTCCTTCGCGGGCGGTGAGCGCGCGCAGGCCGGCGAGATAGCCGGGGGCGGGCGGAATGCAGCCGGCATTGCCGACGACCGGCTCCAGAATCACCGCCGCAATTGCGTTGGGATGGGCGGCGAAGGCGGCCTCGACCGCGGGCAGGTCGTTGTAAGGCAGAGCGAGGGTGAGGTGCGCGATCTCCTCAGGCACGCCGGCCGACCCAGGTATTCCAAAAGTAGCGACGCCGGAGCCGGCTTTGACCAGCAGGCCGTCAGAGTGGCCGTGATAGCAGCCCTCGAATTTGACGATGATCTTGCGGCCGGTTGCGGCGCGGGCCAGGCGGATGGCCGACATGGTGGCCTCAGTGCCGGAACTGACGAAGCGGAGCTTTTCGATTGCCGGGTAGCAGGCGGTGACGCGCTCGGCCAGGTCGGCCTCGGCGGCGGTGGAAGCACCGAAGCTGGCGGAGCTGCGCGCAGCGCGCTGGATAGCTTCGACCACCGGGGGAAAGGCGTGGCCGAGGATCATCGGCCCCCAGGAGCTGAAGTAGTCGATATAGCGATTGCCGTCGGCGTCAGTGAGCCAGGCACCCTGGGCGCTCTGGACAAACGGCGGCGCGCCGCCCACCGCCCGGAATGCCCGAACAGGCGAGTTGACGCCGCCGGGGAAGAATCGCTCGGCGCGCTGTTGCAGGGCCTTGGATCGGGTGCGGACGGGGGCTGGGAATTGGGGACTCATGGTGGGTTCAGTATAGAAGGCGATGGGCTGAAATATTCCTGGTGCATTTAGGCGGTAGCATGCATAATCTGCAAAAATGCGTCGACCTTTAGAATTGTGTACTGGGAAACTACAGGCAGATCGAGCAAGTCTCGATCACCGGTCACAATGAATCGTGCATCACCTGCCATTGCGCATTCCAGTATCCTGTTATCGTCATCGTCCCGGCACAAATCGACGCGGACCGTCGGGGTAATCTGTCGCGCAATATCCCAAACTCGGTGGCACGAGTCGTAGATCATGGCTTGGGAGTATCCGAACTTCTCTGCAAGCGTGTCCTCCACTTCAGATTTAATTGGTGCAGAAATCAGCAGGATGAAAACGCCCTGCTCCGCAAGCTGCACTGCCTGGCGGGGCTTCCCACCAAATAGAAATGCCGAAATGTAGATGTTTGAATCGAGTACTACCCGCGTCTCCCCCGGAATCCTCATCGGACCTTCTTGGGGCTATCTCGTTCAGCCCTCTTGTAGTGCTTCGATTTGATTGCGTCTCTTTTCTCTACGAAACTCGTGAATAAGATTTACGACGTCCTCCTCAGTTTTGACGTCGGCCATTTCAGCGGCCATCGTTCCGTAGGAACGAATCCGCTCCCACTCGCGCTCGCGCTGATAGCGTCTGATGGACTCACGAAAAAGTTCGCTAACAGTCCGGTTTTCCTCCCTGGCCAGAGTTTTAACCTGCTCGAAAAGGGGCGGAGGCAGAGTGATGGAAACGACTTTGGTTGTTCTCATAGGACTAAGTATGACTCAGTATGACGCCACTGCGCAACAACCATGGACATTCGAGCGTCCGCCGAGGTGTTTCTGTCATCCTAACTCCGGATGACAGATCGAATCGAACGCGGCGACCGGCTGCTGGTCATCTTCGATGGCCATTGCGGCTTTTGCAACGGCTCGGTGCGGTGGCTCTTGAGGCGCGACCGGTGGGACCGGCTGCGCTTTGTGGCTTCCGAGTCGCCGAAGGTGGCTGGGCTGCTGGCGCGGCATGGAATCGGCCCGGAGGTCCAGGGATCGGGTCCCGGCACGATCCCGGTCAGTACAATCCGGCCCAGGACAATCCAGCCCAGCACAATTCTGGTTGCGCGCGATGCGGGCGGTCTGGGAGAGAGAGTTTTCACTCGCTCAGAGGCGTTGGTGGAACTGCTGGGTGAGCTGCCGCGCCCGTGGCCGGCCGTGGGCGTTGCGTTGGGGTGGGTTCCGGGCCCGGTGCGCGACCTGGGCTACCAGATGATCGCGCGTTGGCGGTACCGCATCTGGGGGCGGCTTGAGAGCTGCCCATTGCCCACGCCCGAGGAGCGGGAGCGGTTCCTGTAAAGCACAGTCGAAGGCCGCTCCATGCTGCTAAAATCGACCTTTCCGGCCGTGCGCGCCGCTTAAGAAATCCTTCCGCAGAAAGCTCATATCGTGCCTGACGATCCGAAAGCCAAAAACGAGCCGAAAACCAAAAACGAGCCGAAAACCAAAGTCGAGCCCAAACCCAAATCCGTGACCTATGCGGACGCCGGCGTGGACATCGGCAGCGGCGACCGCGCCAAGGAGCGGATCAAGTACCTGGCGCAGAAGACCTTCAACCGCAATGTACTGGGCGGCATTGGCGGCTTTGGCGCGCTGTTCCGGCTGGACCCGCTGCGCTGGAAGAACCCGATCCTGGTGAGTTCGGCCGACGGGGTGGGGACCAAGCTGAAGGTGGCTTTTGAGCTGGGAATGCACCACACGGTGGGCGTGGATCTGGTGAACCACTGCGTGAACGACATCGCCGTGCAGGGCGCCACGCCATTGTTCTTTTTGGACTACCTTGCCAGCGGCAAGCTCGATCCGGATGTGACCGAAGACGTGGTGACCGGGTTGGCCGAGGGATGCAAGGCCAACGGGTGCGCGCTCATCGGCGGCGAGACGGCGCAGATGCCCGGTTTCTATGCCGATGGCGAATACGATCTGGCAGGGTTTATCGTGGGCGCGGTGGACCGCGACAAGATGGTGACGGGCGCGGACATCAAGGTGGGCGACGTGCTGATTGGCCTGCCCTCGACGGGGTTGCATACCAACGGCTACTCGCTGGCGCGAAAGCTGCTCTTCGAGACGGCCGGCTACAAGGTTACCCAATATGTGCCCGCCCTGAAGGAGAGAGCCGGCGCGGTGCTGATGAGGACGCATCGCAGCTATCTGCACGTGATTCAGAAACTGGTTGCCGCGGGGCTTACGACTGGCATGGCGCACATTACCGGCGGCGGCATCTCGGAGAACCTTCCCCGCATCCTGCCCAAGCATATCGAAGCTCAGGTGGAGCTGGGATCCTGGCCGGTGCTGCCGATCTTCGAGCATCTGCAGGCGCTGGGACAGGTGTCGCAAGAGGAGATGATGCGCACCTTCAACATGGGCGTGGGGCTGATTGCGGTGATTCCAGCGGCCAAGTTTGCGCGCGCAAAAAATCTGCTGAACCGGGCCGAGGAGAAGTTTTATCTGATCGGGCGCGTGGTCAAGGGTGATCGCCGGGTGCAGTACACATGAGTTTGTCTGAATGTGGAAGTGCCGGGGCACGGATGTGTACATTGCGGAAGGATTCGTTCGCGACGGCGAGAAGTGTCAGGGCTCGACTTTAGTCGTGCCGCAAGTGCAATAAATAAGAGCGCGGGCTTTAGCCCCTGAGGAAAGAATTGGAACTCGCGTCGAAAGATCGGCCCCTCTGCCTCGGGATTCTTCTCTCCGGCCGCGGCTCCAATTTCAAAGCCATCGCCCGCTCCGTAGCTGAAGGCCGTCTCCCCGGCGTGGAGATCGCCGTCGTAGTCTCAAACGTGGCCGACGCCGCCGGCCTCGAAGCAGCTCGCAATTTAGGACTGCCCACCGCGGTCTTCGTTTCCAAAGGCCGCACGCGCGCCGAGCACGACGCCGACTTGATTGCCTGCCTGCGGGCGCACCGCGTGGATCTGGTTTGCCTGGCAGGTTACATGCGGCTGCTGTCGCCGGAGTTCATTGCCGCGTTTCCCAACCGCATCCTCAATATTCATCCATCGCTGCTGCCGGCCTTCCCAGGGTTGGAGGCTCAGGACCAGGCCTTCGCATACGGGGTAAAGATTGCGGGCTGCACGGTTCACTTTGTGGACGAGCACCTGGACCACGGGGTCATTGTGGTGCAGCGGGCGATTCCGGTGCCGGAGAGCGACGACGCGCACTCGCTGGCGGCGCGGATTCTGGTTGAGGAGCACATCGCCTATAGCGAGGCCATTCGCCGTGTGGCTGGCGGAGAGTACGAGATTCGCGGCCGGCGATATGTGAAGCGCGTGGGCTAGTCTCGCGCCCTGTCAAGCGCTGAATAGAGTCCATGCCGCCACCCAGCGCAAAGAGATGGAGTCCCGCTGTCGAGCGTCAAGGCGCCGAGACACCGCGCAAGGGCGCCCAACAGCATCATCCGCGTCGGCAGCGTGCGGTGATGTTGCCTAAAAGGTAACTTCCGGTTAGACGGTCATCCGTCCCGAACCCCAGGCAAAGGGTTCTTGGACCGCCGCACTTCCCTAATTGCCGAAGACCTGATTTTGCAGGCATTACGCGGCGAAATGCCTATCAAGGAGAGTCAAGTGCCGCTAATCGACATTATTCCCTTAAGTTTTCAGCCCGCGAGATCTAAAACGGTCAATGGCGGCACCAAGTAACGCTCCGAGGTAAGCAGGCGACGTCAGTAGAGCAATGAACATGAACTCGATAGGAAACAGATTGTGGTCGATAGCGCCGATTACTGAATCAGCCACGATCAGAACGGCATACGCGGCGAGCAGCGTCAGCAGTAGACAGGTTGGAACCCAGAAACGGCGACTCGTCAGGCCGAGACTTAGCAGAAAACCACAGATAAGCGCGGTCACCGGGAATGGCCACCAATGAGGGGAGAACTGGTTTCGCTGTGAATACGGAAGAAAAGGCTGGAAGTAAAACAGGAATAAGACCGCTCCAACAATAGCGCTCGCTGCATAACGGTAGCTCATATAGGAATGTTACAGAGTTGTTCTGGTCTTTGGTGGCGGAGCCTCTTCGTAATGCCAAGGTGAAAAAAACGGTGTCTTCGGAAAGTTCATAGCTCTGTAGTGTGGAATCTGATTTCTCTTGCAGTTCTGCTGGTTTCGGGCGAGTGGTCGCCTACTCGGAAATTACCACCCTGTAAACATCGTCAAGGTCGCGGAATCCAGGAATCCAGGCGCTTCCGGTGACGAGCCAGCGCTCTATCAGGCCGGACGCCACCGGCGGAATCCCCTTTTAATTCGGCTGTCAAGACGTTCGCTCCAGCAAACGCTAAGTAACTCATTGATTCGATATGCCTTCGAATCGAAGCTTTGTTTGCAGAAGATATACCCCGGATTGCCTAGCCTTATAGATAGCCAGACAAGCGACGGAGATGCCGCGCCCGGCGAATGAGTACGCCCTCCCCCCTTTGCGGATGGCGCCGGGGCGCGGGACCGTCGAGGCCTGTGCGGCAGCAGCTCTCTCGAGGGAGCGCGGCAACAACCACGGCGGCGCTCGAATCCGAGGAGCTGCGACATACCGAGTCCAGCGGCCCGCCCGCAACGGGCTGGCCACTGAACCGGGCAAATCGTTTTGAAACCAAGGCGGCTTCCGCCGTCTTTTCGCTTGGAAGGAGCTTTCTGCATGAACCCTATCTCGAACGTTTGGAATCACCCAAAGACATCGGCCGCCGGGTTGTTGATTGCGGTCGTCACCATCGCCGGCGTGCTCTCACAACAGGGCCTCACGCTGGGCGCGGCCGGCAGCGGCACCGTCGTTACGCTGGCCGGCGCAATTGCCACAGCCCTTCTGGGCCTTCTCGCCCGGGATCCAGGAACGGAGTCCGTACGCGCGTCTTCGTCCACCGGCAGCACCGCCAAGCTCGGCGTCTGGGCTCTGATCGCCCTGCTGTTGCCGTTGCCGTTTGTGGGCGGCTGCTCGGGTGTGACCATTGCGCAGGACATCGTGAACTGGACGCCGGCGCTCGAAAGCGCGGTGGCAACGGTGGACTCCGCCGCATCCCTGCTGGCGCCGGCCGATGCGCCGATCTTTGCTGTGGCTACGGTTGGGTTTGACGCGGCTTCAAGTCTGCTGGTGGCGCAGGCAAAGGTTTATCTGGCGAACCCGACGGCAAGCCTGCTGGCACAGCTTCAAACTCAAGTGGTGACCTTTCAGCAACAGGTGAATGCCGCACTGCTGCAGGCGGCAAAGATTACCAACACGGCCAGCCAGCAACATGCTTTGGCCTGCATTCAGGGCGTGGCAACCATTGTGAGCACGATCTTCGCGCTTGTTCAATCAGTGTCCAGCAAAATAGCGGTGGCGCAAATGGCTACTCAATCGACCATCAAGCTGGCTGCGGTGCTGCCCTACATGGACGAAGGCAAGGCCGCTCGAATCGTGGCCGGGCACTACGGCGAGCCGGTCGAGTTGGCGCGGATGCAAGTTGTGAATGCGGAGTATGCCGAAGTGCGGGCCGGCTTCTAAGGCATCTGGCAGGGATGTGCCCGGCCCGCACCGTCGGCACCCCCTACCCCCCTACCTGGTGGTATCAAGGCCACAGTGGACTTTAGTACCGTAAAATCGGCGGTCTTCGACTTCCTTGCCCCACCCCGCCTCTGTAGCTGTGATGTAAGCCTCACAGTCTGGGCACACCATCGTTGCTCAAAAAAACGCGCTTCAACCGCAAAGGAGGCACGAAGAATGCAAACCATTCCCACGCAATTGAAACCGGCCCAGGCTGAGGTACGACGGACAGCGCACGACCAGGACCTGACCGAGGTTCCCAGACGAGCTCGCCTCGACAGGGAAGCCGAGAACACCAAAGACTCACTGGATTCCAGAGTCGCGTTCCAGTAAGCCTTCATGAAGACTCAAAAGAAAACATAGACGGAACGGGCCGCTTCCATTCAGAAGCGGCCCGGAAAACTTAATGATGAGAGACGAGCTACTTGCAAAATTCCACGGAGAGGGCAAGAAGCGTCAGGGCAC
>PLFY01000182.1 GCA_003138365.1 Acidobacteriaceae bacterium | reverse complement strand
GAACTAGTTTTTAGACAGATTCTAAGAGGGACTAAGGAAGGAGCTTCCGAATGGAGAAGAGTGTGGCTTTGCGGAGGCGGCTCTTTGCACGGGATCGGAGATTGGGGCGTGCGGAGTCGGGCGCGGGGTTGAGCGCGATATGCTGCTGCTCACAAGCGGCCTTGTAGTGCTCGAGGAGCAGGAGGGTGGCGGCCTTCCAACCGTGCTGTTCAGCCTGTGCCCGGGCGGCGAGGCCGATGGTTTCTCTCAAGGCGGGCGACGGCAACAGTTGCTGGATTGCCGCAATAGCCTCTGCCTCTTCGTCGAACAGATAGCCGCTCACGCCGTGCTGAATCATTTCGGGGATGCCGCCGGCTCGAGCAGCGACAACGGGTACGCCGGAGGACATGGCTTCAAGGATGACCAGGCCGAGGGTCTCGGAGCGGGAAGGCATGATGAAGATGTCGCTGGAGGCATAGGCCTGGGCGAGTTCATCTCCGTGCAGGAAGCCGGCCATGTGGACCGGGAGTCCTGCGAAGTGTTGCTTGAGATGCTTGTGGTGGGGACCACCGCCGACCAGGGCGAGGCGGGCGGTGGGGTTGGCCATGAGAATTGGTTTGAGGCGTTCGATTTCTTTTTCCGCGGAAAGGCGGCCGACATACAGGAGCAGAGGGTCCTCTGGGTGTCCTTCGGTGAGGCGGGCGCGCATTTCAGGGGAGCGGCGCACGGGCTGGAATCGATCTGTGTCGACGCCGCCGGGCCACAGTCCGAGGCGTTCGATTCCATGCTGCTGCAACTGCTCGAGCATGGCGACCGAGGTGCAGAGATTGAGGGTTGCGCGATTATGGCGTTTGCGCAGAATGGGCCAGACCCAAGGCTCCATGAAGCCAAGACGGTAGTAATGGAGGTACTTGGGCAGATCGGTGTGGTAGGAGACAACCAGGGGCAGATGGAGGGCTCCGCCGTTCTTTCCGCCACCGTAATACAGCCCGGCAACGCCCAACAGGGCTGGGTCGGCGACGTGGATGAGGTCGGCTTGAAATTCGACGATGGCCCGGCCTATGGAAGCGTGGGGAAATGCAAGGCGAAGCTCAGGATAGATGAAGAGCGAGTGGCCCTTGGCGCCGACGATGCGGGATTGTTGAAAGTGGTCGAAACCGCCATCCGGGGCAAAGATAAGGACCTGGTGGCCAAGTTTTTCCAATTGGTTGACAGTCTGGCAGAGGGTGGTGACGATGCCGTCCACTTTGGGGATGAAGGTTTCAGTGAAGAGGGCAATTCGCATGATCGCGCCAGGCTCATTTATTAGGGAATTCAACAAAGGGTAACATGGCGAAGCTGAGGATGGCGGGGAATTGGCGGGCAGGCTTGGCTGGCAGCGCGAATGGCAGCCATCGATCGCGCGGACGACAAAGCTTGCAAGGACCAGAGGTCGTCTGGCGAAAGCGCTTGCTGTGATACCGTTGCAATACGGCGTCCCTGAGCCGGGCCGGGGCTTCCGGGCCTTCGGCGAATGCCTGCGATTTGCGCAGAATCGGGGGCGGCGCGCGAACCTACAGCATGTCCCAACAGCCGGAAATGATATCGCCTCCGTTGCCCGCGAGCCCGGCTCCCAAGCCTGGGCGGGGGCTTGTGGCTGCGACGGCCGGGCAAGGGCCTGAGTCTGGGCCGGGTGCAGCGACTGGACGGCACGGGCCGCATCGGCTGCCGCACTGGCTGGAAAGGGCAGAGCTGCTTTTGCGGGTGCTGCTTCGGATGTATATCGGGCTGGCCGTGTGCGTTGCGCCTTGGTGGCCTATGTTCTGGGACCAGAACCCGCTGTTTCTGCAATTTCCCACGCTCTCGATTTATGCGGCCAACGGTGCAGTACGGGGCATCGTGTCGGGGCTTGGGCTATTGAATCTGTGGATTGCGTTTCAAGACGCGGTCCGCCACGGGGCGGATGAATGAAAGACAGAGATCGGAGATCGGAGATCGGGGATCAGGGAACCGTCCCTGCCGTCGCGGGCCACGCTGGGGCGCCGACGCCGCTGGAGCCGGCTCCGCTGGCGTATGAGAATCCTGCGTTTCTGAACAGCGCGGACGGGCGCCTGATGCGGATTGTGGCGGAGTATCTTGAGCCGTTGGCCCGCTTCCGGCACGAGCAGATTCAGGATACGGTGGTTTTCTTCGGGTCGGCACGGTTTCGCGGGCGCGAGGAGGCCGATCATGCGCTGGAACTTCTGGACAACACGGGATCGAGCCAGGCGGCGCCGAGCCACGAGCAGCCGGCGAGCGCTCCTGAGATAGCGGGGGGACAGGCCACGGACTTGCAGCGGAAGCGTGCGGTGGCGGCGGTGGAGATGGCCCGGTACTACGAGGACGCACGGCGGCTGTCGGGGATGCTGACGCAGTGGGCGAAGCGGATTCCATCGCGGCGGCACCGGTTTGTGGTGACCTCGGGCGGGGGGCCGGGAATCATGGAGGCGGCCAACCGCGGGGCGTGGGAGGCTGGCGGAAAGACCATCGGATTGAATATACGGCTGCCCTTCGAGCAGGCGCCGAATCCTTACATCACGCCTTCGCTGAACTTCGAGTTCCACTACTTTTTCATGCGCAAGCTGTGGTTTGCTTACCTGTCGAAGGCGCTGGTGGTGTTTCCGGGGGGCTTCGGGACGCTGGACGAGATGTTCGAGATTCTTACGCTGGCGCAGACGCAGAAACTGGCCAAGAAGATCACGGTGGTGATCTACGGCTCGGAATATTGGAAGAAGGTTTTCAACCTGGACGTGCTGGTGGATACGGGGGCGATCAGCCCCAAGGACATTGAGCTTTTCCATTTTGCGGATACGCCGGAGGAGGCGTTCGCAATGCTGCGGCAGGGTTTGACAGAGAACTACCTGTTGGCCGAGGCGGCAGAGGGCAAGGAGCCGGTGAGCGAGGGGACTGGGCCCGGCGAAGACCTGATGGCGGGCTCGACGCTGGAAGATTTTCTGGGGCCGGAGCTGGCCAAAACCCGGAAATAATCTCAGATATTTCTTAAAGATTCTTAAATCTCGGGCCGATGAATTTCTCATGGGGCGGATGTCGCTGAGAGGGGAATCATGGCCTTGGTGAAGTGGCGCAAAAAATATTCTGTGGGCGTAAAGACCTTGGACAATCAGCACAGAGGGTTGATGAGGGTCCTGAATGAGCTTCATGCGGCAGCGATGCAGGGTAAAGTGGGAGAGGTTGCCGGTCCGCTGCTCAGCCAGGCCTTTTGCGCGTCGAGAGAACATTTCTCCACCGAGGAAGGGTTGATGGAGTCGACCAAGTATCCTGGGCTGGCCGAGCACCGGGCCATACACCGGAAACTGATCACAAAGGTTTCGGAATTCCTCGCTCGCCACGATGAGGGCGACATTACTTCGTATGTCCAGTTGCTGTACTTCGTGCGCGATTGGTTTAGAGACCACATGACGGAAGAGGATCAGAAATACACTGCTTGGATGAATGACCATGGAGTGCAGTAGCTGAAGATCGTTCCGTAAAGCATAGACGATTGAGCTACTTGCAAAATTCGACGTCGGGAACGTTTGAAGTGTCAGGGCACGACTTGAGTCGTGCCGCAAAAATCCAAATAGGATTCCGGCTTTAGCCGCTGCGGAATTGCAAACAATTGAAAACAAAGAGACGCAGGGGCTAAAGCCCAACATCTTCCTGCTGAACTGGCGGCACGACTGAAGTCGTGCCCTGACGCTTCTTGCCCTCTCCGTGGAATTTTGCAAGTGGCTCAAGATTGTAGTTGCGGCTCAGCGTGCTGGCTGCGAAAGGGCTTTGGCCGGGGAAGCGACAGGCGCTCGCCGAATTCCGTTCCGGCCAAAATTATATAGTTGCAAGCGGATTGATTCTGCTAGGCTTATTTCACGCATGTCCCCCCATGGCGACCCGTCGGAAGGAATTTGAGAGCAGCCTTGAAAGTGCGCGAATGCGTACAGCTTTCGGGTTTTCTGGGAAGATTTAAGGTAGTTGCAGTGGTTTTGAGGGAAAGGTCAGGGTAACCTTGTTGATTCCCTGGCTAATTGAAGGGGAATTCGCCCCATCTTAATCCCGCATTTATGGTTGGAGGTGGAAACTGAATGCAGAAATCAGGGCACGATCGAGGAGAAGGAGCAGAAATGGCCAATTCGACCATCTCGTATCTGTGGCGCGACCCCCACGCGTCTCGCGGCTTCCGGTCAGGTGTTTCGTTGCACGGTCATACCAACCAGTCCAGAGAGACGTTGAATTTCCTGGCGAATGTTGGTAATCAGTATCCTCTCATTCGGCCGTTGATGTCCCGGTTGGAGCGGCGGTCGGAGCAAGGACATGGAATGCCGGTGAATTATGCGGAGGCCTTTTGGACTCCGCCAATGACCCCCAAGCTGGCGTTCGATCTGGAGAGCGAGCAGATCGAAAAGCTGGATATTGCGCCGATGGTATCGCTCTCAGATCACGACAACATCAAGGCGCCGATGATGCTGCGTTCAGTGCCGAGCGCACGGCAGATTCCTGTTTCGGTGGAGTGGACGACGCCGTATGGGAAGCAGTCGTTCCACCTGGGCGTGCATAACCTTCCCAGCGCCAAAGCGACGGAGTGGATGCAGACGCTTGCGGATTTTACCGCGCATCCGAGCGACGAGCGGCTGACCGAACTGCTGATTGCCTTGCATGAAGAACCGAATGCGTTGGTGATCTTCAACCATCCGATGTGGGATTTGTACCTGGTTGGCCACGAGCGGCATGAGTTCCTGGTGAATGAGTTTTTACAGAAGAACGGCAACTACCTTCACGCGCTGGAGCTGAACGGACTGCGGCACTGGGATGAGAATCGCAGGGTGCGGCGGCTGGCGGAGAAGTGGAACATGTTGCTCATCACTGGCGGGGACCGGCACGGGGTCGAGCCGAACGCGAACATCAACCTGACCAACGCGACGAGCTTTACGGAATTTGTACATGAGATCCGGCGGGAGAAGAAGAGCGACATGCTCTTTATGCCGCAGTATGCGGAGCCCTGGAGGCATCGGATTCTGCGGTCCGCGATCGACGCGATTCGGGAATACCCGGAGTTTCCGCAGGGTTCGCGAACCTGGGACGAGCGCGTGTACCATCCGGATGCGAGCGGGGTACTGAGGCCGTTGAGCCAACTTTGGCCTGACGGAACGGCGCCGTGGGCAATGACCTTGGGCATCCGGTTGGTGCAACTGATGGGCAGAGGCCTGGTGTCAGGCGGCCTGAAGATTGCATGGAGCGAGACCGACCAATTGCGGCTTGCGCTGGGCGAGCACGACGGCTAACCGCCCCAGCGAGCAACGATCGCTCGTTGGGGACCCCAAGCCGCCGAGGATCCCGGATTTTTTCAGCCACCGTTCTGGCGGCATGAACAGGCTCCAAGCGATGACTCCACAAATTCCGCGGGTGGCGTACTTCCCTGACTCATTCCACGAGGTGAACGGGGTTGCGCATACGAGCCGGCACTTTGAGGCGTTTGCGCGGCGGCGAAATTTGCCGTTCCTGTGTGTGCGCGCGGGAGACCGGACCCAGGCCATTCTTGAAGACGGCAACGTATGGACGCTCGAGTTGCCACGCGGCTTTCTTTCCTTTGCACTGGAAAAAGATCTTCGCTTCGATCCGGCATTTCTGCGGCATATACCGCTGATTGGCGAGGTACTGGAGCGGTTCAAGCCTGATTTAATTCACATTACAGGGCCCAGCGAAGTGGGAATGCTGGGGGCGAGTCTCGCGGGTTATCTGGGAGTGCCGCTGGCGGCGAGCTGGCATACCAACGTGCATGAATATGCGGCGCGGCGGTCGGAGTGGTTTTTGCGGCTGCTGCCGAAACGGCAATCGGCCCAGACGGGACATACGATCGAGGACATGACAATGGCCGCGGCGGCCCTGTTCTACTCTGCGGCGGGAGTGCTCTTTGCTCCAAACCCGGAGCTTTGCGCGCAACTGGAGAGGATGACGGGACGGCCCTGCCACCTGATGCCGCGCGGGGTGGACGCGGAGCTGTTTCGTCCGGATAAACGGAAGCGGGCCCCAGAAGATCGTGATCAGGTGCTGGGGTTTGTGGGCCGCCTGTCGATCGAGAAGAATGTGACGCTGCTGGCCCAGGTGCAGGAAGAGCTTGAACGGATGGGGCACAAGAGCTTCCGTTTCCTGATTGTAGGGCACGGCACGGAGGAACAGTGGCTGCGCGAACGGCTGCCTCGGGCGGAGATCCCTGGAGTGCTGCGGGGCGAAGCGCTGTCAGAGGCATACGCGAATATGGATCTGTTTGTGTTTCCGTCGCACACCGACACGTTTGGGAATGTGGTGCTTGAGGCGATGGCCAGCGGAGTACCGGCGATTGTGACGCCGGATGGCGGCCCGAAGACGATTGTGCGGGATGGGGTGACGGGACGGATCGTACGCGACGAGGATTTTGCGGCCGCGGTGGCTGGAGTGCTAGGCAACCCGGTGAAACCTGCGGCCATGCGCTTGGCGGCTCGGGAGTACGCCCTGACGATGAGTTGGGACGCGGTGTTTGAAGGGGTCTATGCGGCGTATGAGGGGCTGATGACAACGGAGCAGCAGGCAGCTGGGTAGGCCGTGGCCGATTAGTACTCAGGCCCTCCGCCTTTGTGCTGCGGGCTGGAGAGTCCCAAGGCTGTGAAATCGCTCTCGATTCCAAAGAGGAGCGAATCGGGATTGTGATCTTCAGGGCCGATCTCGGGGAATCGGCGGAAGATGGTTCGCCCTACTGCGCCGGCTTGCTTTGGATTCAGACCGGGCAAAAGGCAGATGCTCCTCCAGCCGCGCTTCACGTACAAACCGCCTTGCCTGCCATGTCCGCCCGCTTTAAATCCGATTGACTTGACTTCAGAGGCTGGCACTCTGACTTCGGACGAGAACAACCTTCCGACATTCCCGGTGGCCACCAACTCGCTGCTTGTTACGCGGAGTTCCGTGGAGCGGCCCCGCATCCATCCGACCGCGAGCGCCAGGAAGCCGGGGAGAGAGAAGACAAGCGGCCACGCACTTTTTTGAATGAGGGCATGAGCCCAGGAACTCGGGTGGATCCACGCAAAATCGAGCAGGACGAACAGAATCACGGGACCGGCGATCAAGTCGAGCCAGCCGACATGGCGGTCGACGGAAAAGCGCAGTTCGCTATGCAGGTCGATGGTGGTCAGTTCAGCGTGGCTGAGGGCTCTCATAGGTTCGCCTGTGGCGGCGCTGTTGCGCTGAGAACAGAATACTCCCAAGATCATTGGTGACTAAAAAGCCGCAGCCCCGTGTGCATGTTGAGCGTGAAGGGAATCTCTTTGTCGGTGATCATGTCCCAGCCTTGGCCTGTGAGGGTTTGGCCTTCGATGGAGGTCAGGGTTACACCTTCTGAGGAGAGACGCTCGGATTGCCAGGCCTGGCCGTTGGGACCCCAGGCGAGGATGGAATGATGGCCGACGAAGAGGAGCAGATCCTGGGCGAGGACGGGGC
Source organism: Acidobacteriaceae bacterium (assembly GCA_003138365.1). Classification (GTDB taxonomy): domain Bacteria; phylum Acidobacteriota; class Terriglobia; order Terriglobales; family Acidobacteriaceae; genus Telmatobacter. The sequence continues at coordinate 11,057 of PLFY01000182.1, read as the reverse complement.
GGATTTCAAGGACGGGGCGGTAGGGGATCATGGTGAAGCGCTCGGGGGATTGTGTGTCGATGAGATAGGCATAGCCGCCGGACACGGCGCAGATTTCTTCTGGATTTGGAGTGGACCAGAGGCCGGTGGGAACGGCTGGGTCGCGGAAGCCGAGAGCGCAGGTGGCTAAGAAAGGTTGCGCATCCGATGTGTCTGGCCGGACGAGGACTTCGAGGGCGCCGCGCTCAACTTCTTCGGCTTGGAGGGGGTAAACGAAATGGCGGGCGGGCAGAATGATGGGGCGCGACTTGAGTATCTCGGCCTGCCAATGGTGAGGAAAGCTGCCGTAAAAAAATGGGGCGGGCTGGTTTGCGGGCGGGCGGCCGGTCACGGCTTCGCCTTGTAGCGGAGAATCCAGTCCTCCTGCTCCTGCGTGTCGGGAACTGCGCAGCCTCGGGCTGCTTGAATGGCGGACAAGGCCGCTTGCGGCGTCCAGCCGAGATGGATGAGGGTGCAGGCAGCGGTGACGGTGGCTCGGCCGATGCTTCCGCGGCAATGCACGCCCATATGCTCGCCGGCGCGGAGGCGATGGGCGAGGCCGGTGACGAATGCCTGGAAGTCGGCGGTGTTGGGCGGTACGTGGACATCGGGAATGGGATGGGAGAGGAATCGCAATCCGATCTTCTCCGCAAGGGGACCCTCTTGGGCGACGCCAAGCATCATGGCTTCTTCCTTTCTCAGAAGTGAAACCAGGGTTTCGATGCCACCTCGCTTCATTGCGATCAACTCGTTCTGAAGCCCACTGCCTCCGAGCGGACAAAGCACGATTGCCAGCGGTACAGGCGGATTGCCTTTGATCCAGAAGATGTCGTTCACGGCGCTCAGACTCCTACGAACTGGTTGATGCGGTCGCGGACGCTGGGAATGGCGAGGCCGAGAGCGGCGCCATCTTCGATGAGAGGGATGAGCTTGTCAAACTCGCGGCCGGAGTGGAAGCCGGTGAGAGCGATGCGGACGGGATGATAGAGCTCCTTGCCCTTGATCCCGGTGGCATCTTTGATTTCGTTCAGCCATGCTTTAAAAGCTTCCGGGGTTACATGGCCGTTGTGTGTGCGGACGCGGCTGGCCAGCTCCGACAGCACAGTGCGGGCGGAGTCGGCGGCGAGGACGGCGGCGTTCTCTTCATTGCTTCGGGCCGAGGCTGGGTCGAAGCCGAAGATGAAGGCGGCTTTGGAGGGGAGCTGTGCGAGGTAGTCGACGGCGGGGAGAAAGAGGGCGAGAAGGCTGGCGAACCAGGCTTTTCGCTGGGCGATCAACTCCACAGAGGGAACGTTCAGGCGAATGGGAGGATCCTGACTGGCAAGGAAGGCCAGCGTCTCAGCGGTATAGAGCTCAGACGAAGACCAGAGGGGGAAAAGATCGGGGCGATGCAGGCAAAACTGCCGCTCGGCTAACTTGGCGATGCGTTCGGGGTCAGCCTGTTTCAGGTAATGGCGGTTGAGCCAGTTGAGCTTGTCGAAGTCGAAGATGGCCGGCGAAGGGGTGACGCGCTCGAGGGAGAAGACGCGGGTCAACTCGGCGAGGGTAAAGGTCTCGGTCTTGCCGTCTTCCGCGCCCCAGCCGAGGAGGGCGAGGTAGTTGACCATGGCTTCGGGCAGATAGCCCATCTGGCGGAAGGTGGAGATGGAGGTGGCGCCGTGGCGCTTGGAAAGACGCTCGCGGTCTGCGCCGAGAATCGTGGAGAGGTGCGCGAACTCGGGCAGGGGCCAGCCGAATGCTTGGTAGATGGCGACCTGCTTGGGAGTGTTGGAGATGTGGTCGTCGCCACGGATGACGTGGGTGATCTGCATGAGGGCGTCGTCGATGGTGACCACGTAGTTGTAAACGGGGATGCCGCCCGAAACCCCTCCGGCCCCGCCTGAAGCGGACCGAACCAAGACCAGGTCGCTGACGGTGTCTGCGGCGAATTCCACCGGGCCGCGGACGAGATCGTGGAAGCGGAGGGGATGGCCTTCGATTCTGAGGCGGACGGCGTAGGGCTTGCCGTCGGCAAGGTTTTGCGCGATGGTGGCTGGGTCGAGAGAGCGGCAGCGGCCGGAGTAGATTTGGGGGCCATGCGCGGCGGCGGCCTGGGCGCGCTCGGCTTCGAGTTCGTCTGGGGTGCAGAAGCAGCGGTAAGCTTTGCCTTCGGCGAGGAGCCGCTCGGTGTGCTCGGCGTAGATCGCGAGGCGCTCGGATTGACGGTACGGGCCGTGCTGGCCTTTGTCCGGTTCGCCCAGTTGGCCAGGGCCTTCGTCCCAGTCGAGGCCGAGCCAATGGAGGTCTTCCATCAGCTGGGCTTCATGGCGGACTTCGGAGCGTTCCAGGTCAGTGTCTTCAATGCGAAGGATGAACTGGCCGCCAGTGCGGCGGGCGAAGAGCCAGTTGTAGAGGGCGGTGCGTGCATTGCCGACGTGGAGCAGGCCGGTGGGGGAAGGGGCAAAGCGGACGCGGGGTTGGGTGATCATATCAGTAACGATGATAGACGGTTAGGGGGCGTGCCGCGCTATGCTAACGGAAGCGATACGGGCGGGGGAGCCTGTCCGCTGAGCTTCTCGATTACGGGTGAAATGCCATGGCCTCCGATACGATCCAATCCGTCACGATAGAAGGCTTCAAGAGCATTCGCTTGATCAAGGATCTGCCTCTGCGTCCAATCAATATTCTGATTGGAGCAAACGGCTCGGGGAAGTCGAATTTTTTGGAAGCGTTCGTTTTTCTGGAAGAGATCGTGTACGGGCGCATCGACGATTATGTTATCGGCAATGGAGGCGCCGATAATCTCCTCCACTTTGGATCAAGGGAAACTGAGAACATCCTAATCGGCTGGGCAGAGGGAAGTGGTGGGACGTATTTTGCGAACGTCCAACCTCAAGTTGATGATAGTTTGCATCCACAGAACGGAGATGGTCTGCAAAGGTTGCGAGGTTCCGCGGCTTACGGCGGTTATGGGAGGATTGTGCCCTCGTGGCGTCGTTACCAATTCCACGACACTGGTCGCCACTCTCCTATCAAGAAAACAAATCAGATTGACGACAATCGCTCATTGCGTGGCGATGGGGCAAATCTGGCGGCATTTCTTCATCTTCTGAAGGTCAGGCATGTCGATTCGTACGATCTAATTCGAAAGACGGTACAACAGGTGGCCCCGTTCTTCTTTGATTTTCAACTTGAGCCGCTAGCTCTCAATCCCGACACCATCAAGCTCGAATGGCGGCACAAGCAATCGGATCGGTACTGGGATGCGTCGGCCTTCTCGGATGGCACACTTCGCTTCATCGCGCTGGCAACATTGTTCTTGCAACCGGTGGAGTTACGCCCATCGGTGATTCTCTTAGATGAGCCGGAACTGGGGCTTCATCCGACTGCAATTGGATTGCTTGCCGCAATGATGCGCCAAGCTTCCCACGAAACGCAGATCATTGCCGCAACACAATCCCCGCTACTCCTGGACCACTTCGATCCGGAAGATATTCTGGTTGCCAACCGTATCGATGGTGCTACAACCATAGAGCGGCTGAAGCCGGAGCCTCTGGCCGAATGGCTGGAAGATTACAGTCTTGGCCAGCTTTGGGAAAAGGGTGAGCTGACCGGCAGGCCGGGGAAAGAGTAATGATGCCGCGCCTACTCGTGCATGTCGAAGGACAGACCGAAGAGTTCTTTGTAAATGAAGTTCTCCGCGAGCATTTAGTACGGTTCGGTTACAGCGTGGTAAGTGCTCGGATCGTGGGGAATCCTATCCCTCGCGGTCGGCGTGGGGGGCATTCGTGCCTGGCAAGCCGTCCGGAAGGATATTTTGAGACACCTCCGGGAGGATGCAGGTGCTATAGCTACAACGATGGTGGATTATTACGCGTTGCCCCACGACTGGCCTGGACGCGAGAGAGCTCCCGAAGAAAACTCAACTTCCGGAAAGGCCGAGTACGTGGAAGCGGCCTTGCTCGGAGACATGGCCGAAGAGATGGGTCCGCGCTTCGATCGGAGGCGTTTTGTTCCGCTCGTCGTGATGCACGAGTTTGAGGCATTGCTCTTCAGCGATCCCGATCAGTTTGCACAGGCGATTGGACGGGGCGACCTTGCAGCGGATTTGCACCGCATCCGTCGTGCATTCCTAAGCCCAGAGGAGATCAACGATTCGCCTATAAACGCGCCTTCCAAGAGGATTGAAAGATTGATTCCAGGGTATGAGAAAGTGCTTTCGGGTGTTAATGCAGCAATGACCATTGGGTTAACCACAATCCGCCGAGAGTGCCCACACTTCAATGACTGGCTGGAACGTCTGGAAGCTCTTCCCGAAGTATTTTCCTCACACGCCTGATTGAGAATTCAAGAGAAATGCTGCCAGCCTTTGGGATCGAGGGGTTGCGGGCCTTGATCAGTGAGCAGCGTGACGGTGGGGCGGTTGCGGCGGGCGGGCAGGATGCGGCCGATTCTGGTGATGGGGACGCCGGCAATTTTTTTGGGGATGCGGGCGGCGGGTGGGGCGGTGAAAAGCAGTTCGTAGTCTTCTCCGCCGTTCAGGGCGTGGGCGAGGGTCGCGGCGGTGTGGATGGGGAGCAGGGCGGCATCGACTTCGGCAGCGACGTGGGATTCCTGGCAGAGGTGGGCGAGGTCGGTGGAAAGGCCATCGCTTAGATCGATGGCCGCGGAGGCCAGGTTGTGACGGACGAGCCATAGGCCCTGGACGATCCGGGGCTGGGGGTAAAGGTGGGGGGCTAGCTGGGCTTCAAGTTTCTTTGGGATTCGGAGTGGGCGGGAGTGAGCGGGTTGATTTTCAGCGAGCCTAGATGGCCCTGCCAGTTCGGCCAGTTGGGCGAGGGCGGCGGCGGCTCCGCCAAGCGCTCCAGTCACATAAAGGAGATGGCCAGGCCGGGCTGTGGAGCGGAGCAGGGCTCTTCCATGTGGAACAGCGCCGATGAGGACGATATCGGCGATGGGGATGGGCGACTCGGAGAGGTCGCCGCCGGCGAGCGGGACTTTGTGGGCTGTGGCGAGGGTGAGCAGGCCGTCGAGGAAGGACTGAACCCATGCGGCACGGCGGCCACTTGGGATGGTGAGCTCCCTGGGCACTCCGAGAGAGAGAAAAGCGGCGATGGGACGAGCGCCCATGGCGGCCAGGTCGCTCAATCCCCTGGCTAGGACCCGATGGCCGACGGATCCCGGCGGGTGCCAGTCGAGGCGGAAATGGCGGCCTGCGATGGAGAGGTCTGTGGTGACGGCTAGTTCCTCGCCGGGACGAGGACGAAGCAGGGCGCAGTCATCGCCGATTCCCAGGCGGAGAGCGGCGCCCGAGGACTGGCCTGCACGGGTGCGGATGTGGCGGAGCAGGGCCAGTTCGCCGGGCTGGGCGACGCTTCTCAAGGAATCGGTCCGCTTCGATCGCATGTCTTGAGGATAGGGGAAGGACAGGGAATAGGGAACAGGGAATAGGGAATAGGGAACAGGGAACAGGGAATAGTCCCGCGCTGGTCGGAGGTCTTTCGGCGATTTAAAGACCGCATTGATTCTGCTTGGTTTAGGGATTGATTCTGTGTTGGATAAGGGCTGCAACCTGAGCTTGAGTCAGGTTTTTACGGATTTTGGCCGATAAGGAGAAGGTCGGGCGAATTCAGAGACGAAGATGATTTCCACTGCGGATTTCGTTGGGATTTCATTGACCTGGAAAGGGACAGTTTGTTAGCCTTGACATGATCAATTGGATACGCCGCAACAGTGCGGCATTGTTTTTTCACGGGCTGAAAAGCTCCTTGCCATGCGCTTTTATAAGTACAGGGCGAATTGCGGTCCTGCAGATTGCAGGGATGAAGGGCGAAGATGCTACGCAAGCGCTATTACATTCTTTTTGTTTCCAGGGATGAGGACGGGCGAGTTCGGAAGATTCCGATTCCTCTCCAGTACGCGTACGGATTTGTTGCCGCCGCCCTGATTGGTGCGTTCACCATCGTGGGGCTTGCCGGTTCGTACACCAGAATGCTGCTGAAGACTGAAAGTTTCAACCAGGTCCGGCAGGACAGAGAAAATCTCAGGAAAAACTACAAAGAGATGGCGCAGATTGCGCATGATCGCAATGTGCAGGTGTCGTCTCTTGGGGCCTTGGCGAGCGAAGTGACGGCGCTCTACGGGCTCAATAAGAACAAGCTGGGTCAGGCGAAGCCAACGGCCGCGGCAAGCGCCGCCTCGGCGCCCACGCCGGCCACGATGGCAACGACAGACGATATGAATCAGCAGCAGGTGAAGCTCTCCATCAACCAGTTTTATGCACTGCGGACAGAGGCACTCAGTGGCCAGGTTTCCCGTGCGCTGGAGGGTGGGCTGACGCCGAACTTTGGCGGCGACTGGACGGAGTTGGTGGCTGAACCTTCGATCTGGCCGCTGGAAGGCCGCGTGACATCGAGTTTCGGCGATCGGGAAGATCCATTCAATGGAGAAGGCGCTTTCCACTCGGGGATCGACATCTCCGCGCCCTACGGTTCACCGGTGCGTGCGACCGCCGACGGGGAAGTGAGCGGGGCCTCGATGGGCGCAGGGTATGGCCGCGAGGTGATGCTGGATCATGGGCACGGGTTTGCGACCGTGTACGGACATCTCTCGGCGATTGCGGTACTGGCTGGGCAGCATGTGATCCGCGGACAGGTCATCGGTTACGTGGGCCAGTCGGGGCGCGCCACTGGGCCGCACCTTCACTATGAGGTCCGCGTCCACAATGTCCCGGTGAATCCGCACAAGTATCTGCGCAGCACCTACGAGCAGATTGCTTCGCTCGATACCAACGGGATTGCATCGTCCGGCAAGTAAACGACACTTTTTGAAATAAAGAAGCGGCTCCCAGATGGATGGGAGCCGCTTCTGTTTTGGGACCTGGCTTGGCTATTGGTTCACGGTGCAGCCATCGAGGACGAAGTTGAAGGTTCCGCTCTTGACCACATCCATGTTGATTTTGGCCGGAATGAGGAAGCCGCGGAGGGTCTGGTACTCGATCTCGACGTGCATCTCCTGCGCCTGATCGGGCGGGACTCCGGGCGGCTGAATGTGGGCGAGGAAGGCGTTGACCAGCAGGCCCTTGTCCGTGGGTTTATAGGACGGAGCGAAATTGACGATCGCGCCACCCGTGACAACGTCGAAGTGCTGCAGGATCAGGCTGTCGTCAAGCAACTCGGTGAACGATGTGCCGCTCACATCGCCGTGAATTCTGTGGCCCTTTTCAGTCTTGGCGATCTCCAGCCCCGCTGAATCGGCAGGGATCACGGAGCCGTCAACGAAGGGGGTCCAAAACTGCATGAAGCCTAGCAGAATCTGGTTTGTGCCTTTGTGCATGGAGTCGAGCATCTTTGTGGAGTCCTCATCGGGAGGATGTTCCGGGTTGGGCGCAGGGTTCCAGTCGAGGGAGGAGCCGCCCTTCAGTTGGCCGTGCAGTGTGATTTTGACAGACTTGAACAGGGCAACGCGGGGATCGTCGGCGGCAACCGTCGAGCCCGGCTGTGTGCTGAGCATGATCTCGCGCCAATCTGGATGGACTTCGCATGTGAAGCTGTTGAGTCCGGCCTTTGTGGTTGAGTAGTAGAGCTTGGTGGCCTTGGCCAGCAACTCGTCATTGGGACTGGGTTTGGACGCAGCCTGAGACGCTGATTGGCTTGAGGCGGAGGGGTTCGCGGCGGGTGGGCTCTGTGCGTGACCTGCCGCGGCGGCGGCCACAAGACTGAAGGCGAAGAGAGCGGCCGTGAGGCGTGCCGTGGAAGCGGACGAGATTCTGTGCATGGGGAGGGCCTGCTTTCAGGAGGATGGGGCTATTGTGCCTGTTTGACGCAGGATTAAGCAAGGGAAGATGTGAAGGGTTGCGTGGTATGGTTGGCGGGGTTTAGATTTTCGATTTTGAAGGAGAGTAACCCATGACGATTGGTCTACGCTGCCTTGCGGCTTTGCTTGCCTTGGCGCTTTCCGCCGCCGGTCAGAATTTTGCATTCGGACAACAGGATCGCGCAGCCTCCTTGCGGACTGCTTTTGCCCGCGCGGAGCATCTGAAGCGGGGCATCAATGCGAGCCAGTGGTTTGCGCAGTCCGCGAGCGACTACTCGGCGGCGCGGACAAACAGGTACACCGATGCGCAGGATATTGCGCTGATGGCGCGCCTGGGGTTTGACAATGTTCGGCTGAGCATCGATGCGACGCCATTGGAGCAGTACCCGCACGGGGCCGATGGGCTCAACGCGGAGTTTGTGGGCCGGCTGGACAAGGCCGTGGATACAATGCTGGCCGATGGACTGGCGGTCGAGATCGACCTGCACCCGGAGGACAGCTACAAGCAGCCACTGCGGACCGACGGCAATGCGGTGGATCGGCTGACGGCCCTGTGGCGACGGCTGGCGGCACACTATGCGACACGCGACCCGGAGCGGGTCTTCTTCGAGATCATGAACGAGCCGGAAGTGAACGATGCTTACCGCTGGGAGGGGATACAGGCGCGCGTGGCGGCGGCGATTCGCGAGGTTGCGCCGAAAAACACGATCATTGCGACGGGGCCGAATTACTCCAGCATCGCGGACCTGCTCACTCAGAATCCGCTCGCCGACGGCAACGTGATTTATAACTTCCACTTCTACAATCCGCATGAGTTTACGCATCAGGGGGCTGGGTGGGGCACGGGTTGGTGGGGCTATACGCATGGGATTCCCTATCCGGCTACGGAGAGCACGATGGCGGAGTTGGTGAAGGAGGTTCCGGATGCGGCGAACCGGTTCGCGCTGGAAAACTACTGGCTCGATCACTGGGACGGCCACCGGATTCGGCTCCTTATCGACGAGGCCGCGGCGTGGGGTCATGCAAACAACGTTCCGCTGATTTGCAATGAATTTGGGGCTTACCGGGAGCATACGGATGAACAGTCGCGCATGAATTGGATTCGTGACGTGCGCACGGCGCTCGAGGCCGATGGGATTGGCTGGACGATGTGGGACTACCGGGGCGGGTTTGGCGTGGTGTCGAAGCAAGACGGGCAGGCGGCAACGGTGGATGAAAAAGTGGTGGAGGCGTTGGGGCTGAAGAAGTAGCGGGAGCGGAGTTGGAGCAGGTTCGCGAGCACCGCCAACTCCCCTAGGGCGCATTCGGGTTAACTCTTTACCGTCGAGATGGACATCATAGCCCGCCCACCCATTGTGCAAAGGACGCACAATGGATGGGGCACAGCCGACGTGTTAACACTTGAGTTGAAAATGCTCTAACTCCGCTTCACTTCGAGCCGACGTAGGTCACGTGCCAGACGCTGCGGGAACCGTCGTCGGTCACGAACATACTGCCGTCCTTGCCGATTGTGACGCCCACAGGGCGACCCCAGACCTGGCCGTCTGTGGTGACGAAGCCGGTGAGGAAGTCTTCATAACTGCCGTCAGCGCGGCCGTTGTGCATGGGGATGCGGATGACCTCGTAGCCGGCGCGTTTGGCGCGATTCCATGAGCCGTGTTCAGCGGCGAAGCCGTCGCCCTCATACTCCGCGGGGAACTCGCCCTTGGACGGATAGAAAGTCATCTCCAGCGAAGCCATGTGCGGCTGGACGAGGACGTCGGGAGTGATGACCTTGGAGGAGAGGTTCACGCGCTTGCAGTCCTTTGCCTGGTCAGCGGTGAGCGCGGCTGCCTGCAGGTTGGGTCCGGTTCCGTTGGCGCAGGGCTCGGGGAGCCGCGGGTCCTGGTGGCCGCCCATGTAGTACCAGGGCCAGCCGTAAAAGCCGCCTTCCTTGACGGAGGTCACGTAATCGGGAACCAGGTGGTTGCCCAGGTTGTCGCGCTCGTTGGTGGAGCACCAGAGCTGGCCGGTATTGGGGTTGATCGCCTCGCCCACACAGTTGCGGATGCCGTGAGCGTAGACCTCGATGAACCTGCCCTCAGGCGTGAACTCGAGGATGTCGGCGCGGTGGAACTCCCTGGGGTGGGTGTCGGCGTCGTCGGCGTTGGAGCCGGAGCCAACGGAGACCAGCATGTGCTTGCCGCCTTTCGAGAAGACGACGTCGCGTGTCCAATGGCCGCCGCCGGTGAGCTGAGCATAGCCCGGAATGTCGGGGACGATGGTCTCGGCGGGGCCGGTGGCGTGGAGGTCTCCGGAGTGGTACGGGAATCGCTGGATGGATGTGGTATTGCCAACATAGACATACCTGGGGTTTTCGGCGGGATAAAAGGCAATGCCGAAGGGGTGGTCGAGGCCGGTGGCGAACTTTTCGATCTGGGCAGCCTTTCCATCGGGGCCCACGCCGCGAAGGATGAAAATGGTTCCGGCGCCGGAGTCGGCGAGGAAGAGATCGCCATTGGGCGCGGCACGGATGAGGCGCGGCATGGTGAAGACGCCGCCGCTGAGGGCCATGACCTGCTTGTTGTCGGCGCGCTGCATGGGAGCGGAGTCGCCGCCGGCGTAAAGGGTAACCTTGAAGCCAGTGGGCGCGAGCGGCCATGAGTCGGCGGGGCGCGGGATCAGGTGAGCGGTGTTGTCGACCGCCTCGGCGGGGTTGGGCTCGGGCAGGTCGGCGAGAGTGATCTTGCGGCGGACGCCGGGCTGCTGCTGGTTCCAGTCGGCGAAGGCGGCCTGGCCGGTGATGACCGGGGGTTTGGCCGCGGCCGGCTTATCCGCTGCGCTGGCGGTAAGGCAGGGCAGAGCCAGGACGCAAGATGCGGCGATGCAAGATGCGGCGATGCAAGATGCGGCAGAAATCCTCAGGAAACGGGGCAAGCTGGGGAAGATGCTCATGGTACCTCTCACGGGGAACGTTGTTCTTTCTGAATGACGTTGAGGGCGGGCGAATGGTCGCGCCTCGCACACTGAAATCGTCGCGGGGGCCGGTAAGGCTTTCCCATTAGATGAAAATCAATCTTGCTCCGGCAATCAGGGGGTGCGACGGCGAAAATGATCGGGCAAACAGGCTGAAATTCCCACATTGCGATACGATGGGCAGCGCTCCTCTGCATGGCTTTCCGGCGCAATCCATTGATTCTGTTTCGGTTATTCTCCAAGAAGCGCAGGGTTTCAGAGTTTTAGAGGTATACCCCCGGGGGGTTAGG
>PLFY01000101.1:48044-48236 GCA_003138365.1 Acidobacteriaceae bacterium | reverse complement strand
CCACGGGCGGCGGAAGCGCCGGCGTCTCCAGCCTTAACTCGCTATCTGGCGCTGTCAATTTGGTAGGCGGCTCCGGTATATCTGTAACTCCGTCCGGTTCTTCAATCACGATCGGAAACACTGGCAGCGGCGCTATACCTCCCTATTTCATGGTGACAAGTTATGGCGCGTTGCCGGATATGCAGCCCACTG
>PLFY01000101.1:47658-48023 GCA_003138365.1 Acidobacteriaceae bacterium | reverse complement strand
GCGCCGCCCTACAACTTCCAGATTTGTAGTGTGGCTGGGTCCAACGTGACCATTGGCGCGGTTGGCACTTGCGCCTCCTTGAACTCGATTACGCAGACCGTCAGCGGAGTTGGAATCATGTGGGGCACTGACAACACCACCGCATCGAATGCTTGCGTAGCGGCGGGGCTGGCTGTGAGCGGAGCAACCTGCTTCTTTCCCGCCATACCGAGCGTGGGCAACACGTATGGATTCTTTACGCCAGGCGCAGATTCGTTTGGCAACTCATTCTATATCCTGCCGAGTTCATGGGACACAGGCGAATATGGAACACCGGCAGGAGGGTCTGGTGCGACGTTCTCCTGCACACCGTCGAGCGGCAAGAT